>JAUZEI010000453.1 GCA_030839105.1 Actinomycetota bacterium | reverse complement strand
GTGAGCGGAACGGCAGCGAACAAGGCGACGGAAGCTGCGCTGGCCGCCTACCCGGGGGGCGTCGTCGACCGTGTCGTCCAGTTGAGCGACGGCGAGTACGAGGCTCACTACATCGGTGTCAACTGGCCGCACCACGTCTTCGTCAATCAGGATTTCAAGGTCGTCGGTGCCTTCTGAGTTCCCGCCTGAGCAACCCCCACACTTCGTTGGCTGTACACGCGTTGTCCACCGGGCGGGCAACGCGTTTTTCCGCTCGGAAGGTGTACTGAAGGAACCTCGAACATCCGCGTCGGAGGGCCAACGTCCATGCGCCTGGTCATTGCGTTTCGGAAGGTCACGAGAAAGCAAGGCACGACCATGAGTGACCCTCGCAAGCTGTCCGTCATTCGGGACCTGCTCGACATGGTGCCCGACCGACTTCAGCGGCCGCTGCTCGCCGATGTCGGCGCGCTCATTGTCATGGCCGACTCGTGGGATGACCTGTTCTGCGGAGCACGGCGCGAAGCCAACCGGCGAATGCTCGCCGACCCCACCGACCCGCTCGCCGACGGCTGGGTGAAGTTCGTCGGCTTGTTGCATATCGTCGCCCAGGGCGGCGAAGCCGTTGCCGAGCTCGAAGAATGGGCCAACGCCGAGCGTCACGGTACCTAGTCGCAAATCACGCGGACGACACTCGACGAGCCCGTCGCGTCGCCTTGCCGGTTGCGGTGGCAAGTGTCCGCCGGGGAGGTCGTGGTTTTGTGCCGGCGCCGTCGGGGTACCGGAGAAAAGCGCCTTCGCTCTTCGCGCGCGGGATAAAACCCGACGAACGTCGCGACCGGAGCCCGTGTGACTACCCACACAGCGCGCCGGCGCATGTGACCAATGCAGCACTGAACACCGGCTGGGAAGGAACGTGAGTGAGAAACGGCAAACGCTTCGTCACATCCGGCCTCGGAGTCGTATGTCTGTCGGCGCTGGTCGGCATGGCAACGGCGAGTTCGCCGACAGCCCATGCGGCAACGACCAGCAGCTTCTCGGTCGGGCAGCCCCAGTCGGTATCCATCGGCGGTACTGGATGCGGCTCGAACGTCGACGGTGAGCCGTCGATCCGGGTGTCGCCCGCCAACAACGTGGTCGTGGCCTCGGAACGCGGCCTCGGTTCGGGTACCGACGTCTGGCACGGCACGCAACTCGGCGGCGCGAGCGCGAGCGCGTGTGCGCTCCGCTACGGCGGACAGCCGAATGCCGTCTCCGGGACCGGCGCGGCCGGCGGCGACGTCGACGTGGCGATCGCGTCCAGGCCGCTCGCGAACGGCGCATACCGCGTCTACGTGTCGAGCCTCAATCTCGGTTCCGTCGCCGTCGCGCACTCGAACGACAACGGGGCATCGTGGTCGAACGTCCCGGTGCAGGGCGGACTGCCAGGTGATGACCGCGAATGGATGGCGGCCTTCGGGGCGTCGACGTCATTGTTGACGTTCCATGACGTTTCGACCCAGAACATCGACGTGTTGCGCAGCGACGACGGCGGTGCAACGTACGCGCAAATCGCGCGCGCGATCAGCCCGACCAGTGGAGCGGCCGCCAACGGCGCTCTGACGAACAACGAGCTCGGCAACGTCGCGATCGACCGTCGCAACCTCGCGGGGACCAAGAGCGGACCACTCGGTAAGGCCGGCTTCTGGGCCTATCAGTCGTTCGTCGCACCTTCCGGCCAAAGTGCGAGCGGTCTCAACGAGGCCTACCTCGCCGTGTCGAACGACGGCGGATTTCACTGGACCGACCGCTCGGTGCCGTGCAGCATCGCCGCTCCCTCCGTCGGTCTTGGGCACGCGTTCCCGAACGTGTCCGTCGATCCGGCCGGCAACGTGTGGATGGCCTGGTCGGCAGGGAACGACGACGCGAACGGCTTCAACACGTCGGGAGCGATCTTCACCGCCGTGTCGCGCAATCACGGTTCGACCTGGTCGTGCTCGTCGGCAATCGCAGGCGGCCAATCGATCCAGCCGTGGCTGGCTGCGGGTACAGCGGGCGTCGACCTGGTCTTCTACAAGAACGTCCGAACGAAGGCCGCGCCCAACTGGTGGGTCGAGTTCGCCCAGAACCTGCACCCCGACACCGCTCCGGTCGCGAAGGGATGGTCGGCTCCGCAGGCCCTGTTGCACGTGCACACCGGCAAGGTGTGCGAAGGCGGTGTGAGCTGTACCAGCGGGCGCCAGCTTCTCGACGACTTCGGCGTTGCCATCGACACGCACGGCGAAGCGCATATCGCTTACTCCCACGACGCGACCTGCGCTCAGTGCACATTCACCGGCTATGCCGTGCAGCGGTCGGGACCCACAATCGGAGCACCGAATTGACCGGCCTCTTGTGAACGATTTGCCGGAGCTCTCAGTCGATACATGAGATCGGCGTACCCGCGCGTACGTCGCGCGTACGTCGGTCATCGGCGATTCGTGTCGAACTCGCTCGACAGTTCCTCGAGTGGAAGCTCGACATGCACGGAGGTTCCCTCGCCGAGGATGCTCCGGACGGTGATCGCGCCGTCAAGAGCCGCGACGCGGTCTTGCAGTCCGACGAGACCGGAGCCTCGGCTCGGGTCGGCGCCGCCCTTGCCATCGTCGTGGACGCGGACCCGAAGTGCATGGTCGACCGTCTCGACCTCGACACAAACACCCGAAGCGCGCGCGTGCTTCGCCGCATTCGTGAGCGTCTCTGAAACGACGTAGTACGTGGCAACCTCGACGCGGTCCGGCAGGCGCCCGTCGACGCGTACGTCGAGCTCGACGGGGATCGGAGAACGGCGGGCGAGTGTCCTGAGCGCCGGACCGAGGCCGCCCCGGGCCAGAATCGCGGGATGAATACCGCGCGCCATCTCCAGCAGCTCCTCCTGCACATCGGCGAGCCCGTCGGCGACCCGCGCCATCGCGACCGTTAGCTCGACGATCTCGGGCGGTACGGCCGCCTGCGCGGCGCGAACCTCGAGGCCCAGCGCCACGAGTCGCTGCTGTGCGCCGTCGTGCAGATCGCGTTCGATCCCACGCCGAGCTTCGTCGGCGGCCGCAACGACGCGAGCACGCGACGCGGCAAGCTCGCCGCGGCTCTCGGTATTCGCGATGGCGGTCGCGAGCAGATCAGTGAACCGGGCAAGGCGCGCCTCCGTGTTCCGCGGTAGCGCTTGCTCCGCATAGGCGCCGGCGGCCATCACGCCCCAGGGTCGGCCCTCGACGATGATCGGTGCCCCAACCGATGATCGCGCGTCCCCCGCAGTACGCCCCTCCCTTGTCCACGCGCCGACCATGCTCAATGTCCCGTTCGAGGCGTAGCGGCCCACGCTCGCGAAGTCGACGGGGAGTAGCTGTCCGACCGACTCGGAAACCGCCGTGAACAACTCGTCGGTGGGTGCCTCGGTCGCCACGAGCATCGCGATCCGTCGTAGCG
>JAUZEI010000428.1 GCA_030839105.1 Actinomycetota bacterium | reverse complement strand
TCGCTGCGCTCGATGATTGTCGGGTGGGTACCGGTGCAATGGGCCCGGCGCGAGCGACCGCGCTGGTGGGCCGAGGAAATCACGGCCCGGGCTGGGTCACAGTCGGGACCCGCGGCCGGCGACGTCGAGGCACGCGGCGAGGAGCGGGGCGGCGAAACGCGCGTTCGCACAGGCAAGATGCCCGTCGGCGACTGAGTGCACGGTTGCATCCGGGATCGATTCGGCCAGGGCGCGCTGCATCGACGGCGCGACGCCGCGGTCCTCGGTCGTGCACACGACGGCAGTCGGCACGTCGACCTCGCCGATCCAACGCCGCGCGTTGTACGTGCTGATCGAATGGCCCGCCTCGATGATCATGCGCCAGTCGTGCCGGCGCATCTCGGACGCGGCCCAGGCCGGCATCGCCGCGGGATGGGCGTTGACCATGGGCACACCGGGCAGCAATCGTGACGGCCACGCGAGGCGCGCCATCGCGGTCGCACTCAGCATCGTCGCCTGGTAGAGGTTCCGGGTGAGGCGATTGGGCATGAAGTCGGCGCTGGTCGCGCAGAGCACCAGACCGTCGACGAGATCGCGGTGGCGGCGCCAGAGCAGCTGAGCCACCGGTCCGCCCATCGAGTAACCGACCGCGATGACCGGGCCGGTGTCGAGCGCCTCGAGCGTCGCCGCGCAGTCGTCGGCGCAGTCGGCGAGGCGGAAGATCTTGGGGGACTTGAGGCCCCGGGCGTGGCCGCGCAGGTCGGGGGCAACGATGTTGAAGTGCTCCCGGAGAGCCCCGAACGACTGATACCAATTCAGGCCGGCGCTGGCGACCCAGCCGTGCAGCAACAGCACGGTCGGTGCGCCCGGAGGTCCCGCGAGCCTGCGGACGAAGGTGGTGCCGCGGTCGGGCAGCTCGATGCGCCGGCCGAACGGCAGGCGGGGACCGAAGATTCGGTGATTCGGCAGCTCCATCGAGGCCGTCACCCGATTACTCCTCTCCTGCCGGCCGCCGGGTATGGATATCCCATGCTGACACACTCGTCAGCTTTCCCGGTGTCCTTCAACCCATACCTGGGTTTGTCCGGGCCGATCAGAAGCGTTCAGTCCAGAAAGAGTCGACCCGGTAGGGGATCTCGACCGTCTCGAGACCTCGTACCGCGGGGTGGGTCGCGAGAAGGTGTCGGACCTCGTCGAGCACCTCCTCCCGTTCGGGTCCGGGCAGCACGGCGACGTGACTCACCGACGCGACCCGCTGCACGACACCATCCGGGGTGATCGCCTGCCGGTGCCGGAACTGGGCGGAGTGCAACTCGCCGAACCCCGGCATCGCCTTCGTCGCGCTGTCGCGCCAGTTCTCGTGGTCGCGCCACGGGGCCTTCTTCTCGACCCGGTCCATGATCGACCACACCTCGTCGACCCACGGCTCGGAGCGGTCGCGGGCGTTCCAGACGAGGCCGAGGCGGCCGCCCGGCGTCAACACGCGCGCCATCTCTGCGGTCGCACGCTCATGGTCGAACCAGTGCCAGGCCTGCGCGACCGTGATCGCGTCGAAGGTTGCGGCTGCGAACGGCATCGCTTCCGCGGTACCGGCGACCAGAGGGACCGTGGGCAGGAGGCGACGGAAGGTCTCGCGCATCCCCGGCACCGGCTCGACCGCGAAGAGGTCGGCGCCGGTGGGTGCGAGCAGCCGGGTTAGTTTGCCCGTGCCCGCCGCGAGGTCGACGACGCGGTGCCCGGGCGCGATCCGCAGGTGTTCGACGAACCACGCGAGCGCGTCGGGCGGATACGAGGGACGGGCCGCTTCGTAGTCGCCGGGATCGTTGAAGCCGGCCGCGGCGACGTTATGGACCACGGCCCATTCTGTCTCCTAGACGATCATCCCCGCGGCGACGGTGTCGTTGCTCGCCTCGTCGACGAGGATGAACGAACCGGTCGCACGGTTGCGGCGATAGTCGTCCGAGAAGAGCGGCGCGGTGGTGCGCAGCGTGACCCGGCCGATCTCGTTGAGCGAGAGCGAGGTTGCGTCCTCGTCCCTGTGCAACGTGTTGACGTCGAGGCGGTAGTGGAGGTCCTTCACCAACGCTCGCGCCCACTTCGAGGTCTGTTTCAGCGCGTACTTGACGCCCGGCTTCAGCTGCGCCCGCTCACCGAACCAGCAGAGCATCGCCTCGACGTCCTGGGAGATGTGCGGCTGGTTGTTCGGCCGGCAGATCATGTCGCCCCGGCTCACGTCGAGGTTGTCGGTGAGCCGGATCGTGACCGACATCGGGGGGACCGCCTCCTCGATCGGTCCGTCCGCGGTGTCGATCGAAGCGATGGTCGACGTGAACCCGGACGGGAGGACGACGACGTCGTCACCGACCTTGTACGACCCACTCGCGACCTGGCCCGCGTACCCGCGGTAGTCGTGGTGCTTGTCGTCGCGTGGCCGGATCACGTACTGCACCGGGAAGCGGCAGTCGATCAGGTTGCGGTCGGAGGCGATGTGCACCTCCTCGAGCAAATGCAGGAGGCTCGTGCCTTCGTACCAGGGCGTGTTCGCGGAGCGGTCGACGACGTTGTCACCGTTCAGAGCCGACATCGGGATGAACTGGAGGTCGCGCACGTCGAGCTTGGCCGCGAACTCCTTGAACTC
>JAUZEI010000383.1 GCA_030839105.1 Actinomycetota bacterium | reverse complement strand
CCGCACACGAGGTCGAACTGCGGTTGCGCGGCGCTGTGACACGAGGCGCAACTCCCGCCGAAACGATTCACGACCCGGGCGCCGCCGCGGCTGAGGATCTTCGACCCGCTCCCCGACGTCTCGAGCGAGAAGAACTCCCAGTCCTTCGTCGCCGGGCTGAAACCCGGCGCACGCTTCACCATCGCCTCCTGCGGCACGAGTTGGATGATCGTGCCGACCGGGTACCTGCCGCCCTTGGCCGAATGCGCGACGGCGAGCGCTTCGGCGAGATGGCCGCGCACGTTGGCGATGAAGTGATCGCCAACTCGGGTCATGGTGGTGACGTTGCGGAAGTCGGCGGCGCTGAGCTTCGCGTCCTCCACGACCAGAGTGGTCGGCGCCGTCGCGGTCGCTGCGGTCGAGGTCGGTGCACTCGTCGGGTGACCCGACGACCCGCCACACGCGACGAACAGCGCTGTCCCGAGCGCAATCGCGCTGCCCCACACCCAGCCCCCGGTCGCCCAACCACAAGTCTTGACCGGGCGCCCCATCGAATGAGATACGGACCGCGAGCGCGGACGGTTCAGTCCGACCGCTGCAGACGGGCGAGGTCACTCAGAGTCGAACCAGGTCCACTGCCAGGGTGTGATCGCCTCGAGCGGTCCGGCGAACAGCGCACTTCCGGACGAATCAACCCGGCGCCGCGCACCGATCGGGTCGAGCCGGCTCACAATCTCGAGCGGCGGCGCATCGAGCCAGGTCACCGTGACCCGCCGCTTGCCGTCGGCGAACGACCATGCGCCCGCGACTCCCGGCTCCGCGCACAGCGCGTCCAGATGGGCGTCGATCAGAGCGTCGTCGGTCAGTATGGGATCGGACGGTCCACCACCGGACCGGCGCGCTTCCCCCTGTTCGACCTCCTCGACCTCGTCGAGCTCGTCGACCTCGACGTACACGCCCAGGTTCGGCCGGTACGGGACCGCCTCGGGCGAGATGAGCACGCGTTCCGACACCGCCGCCGACCGGAGGCCGAAGGGCCCCGAGAGCTGCGCCCGGCGATGCAGGTGGAATCGCCCGACGGCATGCAGATCCCGACCCAGCTGCATGAACTCGCGCAACGTGCGCTCGACCGGGGCGGTCATGAGGTACAGCGTCATGTAGTGGATCGAATCGAGGGGCGACTCGCTGACGGCCCGCGCGGCGCGACACGCGGGCGTCGACACCCAGCGCTGCCCGTAGGCGATGCCGTCGAGCGGGTACTGCTCCGGCATGTGGTCGAGCTGATGCCACTCGTTGTACGAGTGGTGTTCCGCCGGGTCGGTGATCTCCGTGAAGGAGAAGAACCCGATGCGGATCTTGTTCTTGTCGGTCTGGGTCATCGGGGTCCGTGATCGCGCACTGCGATCGTCACCCGCGCAGTGGCGCACAGGCGTCCCTGGTCGTCGCGCATCTCGACGTCCCACACCCAGCTCATCCGTCCGCGATGGATCGCGACCCCCACACCGTGCACGGTTCCTTCGCTCACCGGCCGGAGGAAGCTGGTGTTGTTGGACATGCCGAGCGGGACCCTGCCCTCGGGAAGCACACCCCGCGCGGTTCCCATCGACGCGAGCGTCTCCGCGATCGCGGCGTAGACACCGCCGTGGATGATCCCCATCGGCTGACATACGCCGGGTCGCACGGGCAGATGGCCCGCGCAGCGGCCGATCTCGTCGGCCTCGTCGACGACGAACCCGATTGTCGCATCGAAAGCGTCTTCCACGGGCACACGGAGCTCGTACGGCAAGGCGTCGGTCACAGGCGCCGAAGCTACTGTGAGCCGATGCCCGCAGGCACGTGGGAGAGTCACCACGCGATCACCTCCCTGATGTTCCGGTACGCGGAGTACGTCGACGCCGCCGATTTCGACGCGATCGCCGATCTCTTCGCCGACGCGGTGATCACGAACGAGGGCGTCGATGGCGAGATCGCGGGTGGCGAGGCGATCAAGCAGCTCTACCTGAACACCAACAAGGTTCACGACGACGGAACGTTGCGCACCCGCCACCTCACGTCGAACGTCGCGGTCGACATCGAAGAGTCGGCGGGTCATGCGGCCGCCCGCTCCTCGTTCGTCGTGTTCCAACAGACCGCGACGCTGCCCCTGCAGCCGATCGTCACCGGTCGTTATCGCGACCGCTTCGCGCGCGCCGACCGAGGCTGGCGTTTCGCCGCGCGCCACATCATCGTCGACCACGTCGGCGATGTGCGCGAGCACCTGGCATTCGATCTCGCCGCCTTCCAGGAACAGCGCCGAAAGTAGTTCGCGCGGTGTGCGCGGCCGACGCCCGTCATCTCCTCGTCGCCTACCACTCGCGTTCGGGTGGTACGCAGACACTGGCCGACGCCGTGATCGCGGGGGCGACGAGTGAGGAGATCGACGACGTTGACGTGCGCGTACGGCGCGCCTTCGACGCGACCGCCGACGACGTGCGCTGGTGCGACGGGATCGTGCTCGGAACGCCGGAAAATTTTGGTTACATGAGTGGTGCGTTGAAGGATTTCTTCGAGCGCATCTATTACGACGTGCTCGAGGAGACACGCGGACTCCCGTACACGTTGTTCGTCAAGGGCGGCCACGACGGCGAAGGTGCGATCCGCAGCGTCGAGAAGATCACGACCGGCCTGGCGTGGAAGTCGGCGCTGGCGCCGGTGCTCGTCGTCGGCGCCATCGACGACGCCGCGGTCGAGCGGTGTCACGAGCTCGGCATCACCTTCGCGGCCGGGCTCGAAGCCGGCGTGTTCTGACGTGATCACCTACGGGACGCTCGCACTGATCGTCGCGATCGGGCTTCTTGGGCCGATCCTCACGCTTCTTCCGACCCGCTTCGCGCCTCCTGTCGTCATCGGCGAGATCGTCGCGGGCGTCATCTTCGGACGCACGGGAACCCGCACGATCGTGGCGACCCAGCCGACGCTCGCGTTCCTCGCGGACATCGGCTTCGCGCTGTTGATGTTCATCGTTGCGATCAACCTCCCGATCCACGATCGGAGGCTCCGGTCCGCGTGCGTCCGCGGTGCCCGGGCGACCGCCGTCGCGATCGGCTTGGCGGCCGCCGTGAGCCCGTTGATCGCGACCGTCAGTGGCCTCCACCGGCCCGCGGTCATCGCAGTGCTCGTCGCGTCGAGCTCGGCCGCCATCGTCCTGCCGATCGTCGGGACCCGCAACCACGACGAATCGCTTCTCGTGACGATTGTCTGGGTATCGTTCGCCGACATCGCGACGGTGCTCGCCGTCCCGTTCGTGCTGTCGACGGGAGGCTTCGGCCGGGCACTCCTCGGCTCGCTCCTCGTCGTCGCAGGCGCGGTCGCGTTCGGGTTGTTGATCCACCGGCTCCTGGGAATCCGGCCGGTGGAAGAGCTCCGCCACCTGTCACACCATCGCGGCTGGGCGTTCGATCTCCGGCTCTCGCTGCTCGTGCTCTTCACGCTGGCGTGGATCGCCGAACGCTTCGATACGAGCGCGCTGCTTGCCGGGTTCGCGGCCGGCGTGATGGTCTCGTTCCTCGGTGAACCGCGCCGCGTCGCCGATCAGCTCATCGGCCTCGGCGAGGGCTTTTTCGTCCCGCTCTTCTTCGTGGTGCTGGGCGCGCGTATCGACCTACGCGCGCTCGTGCATTCGCGCGAAGACCTCGTGCTGTTCGCCGCCCTCGCCGCCGGCACGAGTCTCGTGCCGCTCGCAGTGGCCGCGATCGTGCGTCTCCCGGTGACGAGTGGACTGCTGGCCGCGGCAGAGATGGGCGTGCCGTCGGCCGTCGCGTCACTCGGCCTGGAGAGCGGCGCGCTCCGGCCGGGTCAGGCCGCGGCCATCGTGGGCGCGGCCGCCCTCTCGCTCGCGGTCACGTCGTTCGGCGCGATCCGCCTCGGCATACAACCGGGAGTCAGACGCGAACCGGGCGCCGAGGAGTGAACACGAAGGCGGCGCCGCCGCTGATCTTGGCGAGCGCGATCTCCGGTGCTTCCGCAGCCGGCGCGGCGTCGGGATCTACGACCGCCTCGTAGGCAAAGCGTTCGTCTCCGGTGGGCACGACCGCGTGACACGCGGCGCGGGGATCGACAGCCTGCACGATCGCGTCGAGCGCGCGGTCGCTCGCACCACCGAGTTGCGCGAACCAGGTGAAGCCGTCGGCCTCGTCGAGGACGGGTGACGGCCCGAACGAGAAGCGCACACGCCGATCGTCGAGCACCTCGATCCGGAGATCGACATAGGTTCGGGGCCAGAACACCGGGTGGAAGCGGAGCAACCGGGCAATCGCAGCCGCGCGCGATTCGACGTCGGCTTGAGTTTCGATGTCACGAGTCTCGATGCCGAGCACGGGTAGCAAGCGCTGCGCGGTCATTCCGGCGAGACCCGTGAAGATCTGCGGTATCAGCGCCAGGGCGGCGTCCTCGCCGTACCGCGCGGCCACCGCGATCGCGAAGCCCCGCAACAGCAGGTGGCTCTGGACGGCAACTTCCTGCAACACGGTCACGAGGGCGCGGTGCGAGAGGTCCTCGAGCTCGAAGTCGGGATCGAAGTCGCCGGCGTAGTCGTCCCAGCCGCCCGGCTCGGCATCGGACCCGGTCGGTGAGGGTTCCTCCGTGGCGATGCCGGCGAGCTTCGATTGTTCCACGATCGCCCGGAACGGGTGTGCGTCGACGGGCGGGAACTCCGGATCGATCGTGACCGTCCAGTGGCAGTGCGGGTGGCGATCGGTCGGGACGCGCGGCGGTCGGTGCACCGGGCGCACCTGGGCGCGCGGGTTCGTCGCACCTGCGGTCGCGTCGAAGGTCGGGTCCTCGATCGCGTGACACATGCCGTGCACGTAGTCCTCGCCCATGGGTTCCACGTCGAGCAGCGCACCGCAGTGCGCGAGCTGGAACTCGCCGTGGTTCGCGTCGTCGACGCGG
Organism: Actinomycetota bacterium; assembly: GCA_030839105.1. Classification (GTDB taxonomy): domain Bacteria; phylum Actinomycetota; class Acidimicrobiia; order IMCC26256; family PALSA-610; genus PALSA-610. Next base: position 627 of record JAUZEI010000383.1, on the reverse strand, counting down.
CACCGGAAATCCATGAAATGGGGCGGGGCGCCGATGTCGATCTGGATGTTCTTCAAGATGGTGGGCACGTCGGCGTTGCCGAACTTCAAGGCGCGCTGCGTGCGCAACGAGTAGACCGGGCTCGCGGCCATCCACTCCTCGATCGCGATCGCCTGCATCTCCTCCCGGCTTCGCCCGGTGTGCACGAGCGGCATGCCGACCCGATCCTGGAGATGGCCGTGCAAAAGCCACTCGCGTCCGAGTATCGCGAGCTGGGCGCGCGAGAAGTCGTCGAGCTCGGTGCTCATCGTTCCTTCGAGCCCGCGATGACCGCCTCGATCTCGCTCAGGTCGGCGTCGGTGAGCTTCCACTCGGCCGCGGCCGCGTTCGCGACGACCTGTTCGGGATTCGTCGCGCCCGCGATCACGCTGGCGACGACCGGCCGGGCGAGCAGCCACGCGAACGCGAGCTCCAGCAAGGTCCGCCCGTGCGCGGCCGCCCACGCGTCGAGCGCCTCGACCCGGTTCATCACCGCGTCGGAGAGGGCCTGCTCCCGGCGGTCGGCCGGCATCCCCGCGAGTCGGGTCCCGGCGGGCGGTGCGGCGCCGCGCTTGTACTTCCCCGACAGCACACCGCTGGCGAGCGGGA
>JAUZEI010000378.1 GCA_030839105.1 Actinomycetota bacterium | reverse complement strand
CGCTACGGCTGCTCGCACACGCACATGGTCCCGACGCAGTTCATCCGCATGCTGCAGCTTCCCGAGGAGACGAAGAAGAAGTACGACGTGTCCGCGATGAAGTGGGCGATCCACGCCGCCGCGCCGTGCCCCGTCGACACCAAGCGCAAGATGCTGGAGTGGTGGGGTCCGGTGATCTGGGAGTACTACGCCGCAACCGAAGGCGGTGGAACGATCGCCCCGCCCGACGAGTGGCTGAAGTATCCCGGCACCGTGGGGCGGGTCTGGCCGAACTCCGAACTCAAGATCACCGACGACGACGGCAGCGTCATGGCCACCGGTGAGCCGGGCACGGTGTGGATGAAGATGGGCAGCGGCCGCACCTTCGAGTACAAGGGCGACGACACCAAGACGAACGATTCGCACGACGCCGACGGGTTCTTCACAGTCGGCGACGTCGGCTATCTCAACGAGGACGGCTATCTGTTTCTCTGCGATCGCAAGAGTGACATGATCATCGCCGGCGGCATCAACATCTACCCGGCCGAGATCGAGGGGTGCATCCACGAGCACCCGCAGGTCGCCGACATCGCCGTCTTCGGTATCCCCGACGAAGAGATGGGCGAACAGATCAAGGCCGTGGTCCAACCGTTGCCGGGCATCGCCGGCGACGACGCGTTGCGCGCGTCGATCATGGAGCACGTGCAGACGCGGCTCGGCAAGTACAAGTGGCCGCGCAGCATCGACTTCATGGATGAACTGCCGCGTGAACCTACGGGCAAGTTGTTGAAGCGCACCTTGCGCGACCCGTACTGGGAAGGGCGCGACCGCGCCATCTAGGTGGCGGCATCTCACACCCTCTCGACCTCTCGACCGCTCGACCGCTCCGCCCCCGTCCTCGAAGAATGTGTTGTCGAAGGAGAAGCGTTGACCGACGTCTTTACGGCCCATCACGTCATCGAGTATCCGGGTGGATACACGCGTTCGGTCGGCCCCGTCATCGGCCGGTTCCTCACCGGTCTGCGCGACGGCCGCCTGCTCGCGGTGACGTTGGACGACGGCCGCGTGCTCGTGCCGCCGACGGAGTACGACCCCGCGACGAGTGCCGCCGTGGCTCCCGACGCCGATCATTGGGTCGAGGTCGGACCCCGCGGCACGGTCCAGTCGTTCACCTGGGTGTCGCATCCGCGTCCGGGCAAGCACATGCTCGACAAGCCCTTTGCGTTCGCGTTGATCCGCCCCGACGGCGCCGACACCGCGATCCTGCATGTGGTCGACTGCGGGAGCGCCGACGCGATCCGCATCGGCTCGCGCGTCGCACCCAGGTGGCGCGCCGAGCGCACCGGCTCCATCACCGACATCGAGGCCTGGACCCCGCTGGGTGACGGCGAGGAACCCGAACCGGCGACCCTGCACGTGCCGGCCGAGGACGAGCAGCCGGTGGTCGGTATCACCGTGCCGATCCGGCTCGAGTACGACCTCACCGCCGGGATCGCCACCACGCGCTACCTGAAGGGTCTCGGCGAGGGGAAGATCATCGGCGGGCGCGCGTCGTCGAGCGAAGACGTCTACGCCGCGTCGCGCGGCACCGACCCGAAATCGGGTGAGCCGACCTCGATCGAGGTCGAGGTGCGTGACACCGGCGTGATCACCACCTTCTGTGTGGTGAACGTGCCGGGCTTGTCGGAGCTGGCACCGGAGATTCCCTACGTCTCGGCGCAGATCCTGCTCGACGGCGCGAACAACACGTTCTTCGGCCTCATCCGCGGGTGTCCGGTCGACGAGGTGCACATGGGACAACGGGTCAAGGCGCACTGGGCCGACGAGTTGAAGCCCGACCACACGTCGATCCAATGGTTCGAGCCGACCGGCGAGCCCGACGCTTCCTACGAGATCTACAAGGACTACCTCTGATGCGTGATGTGGCAGTGGTGTCGTACGCGTGCAGCAACGTCGCGCGCGACGCGTCGCACAACGAGACCGAGATGATCGTGCCGGTACTGCACGAGGCGGTCGAGACGTCGGGGCTGGCACACGACGAAATCGGCTTCGTATGCTCGGGCAGCCTCGACTACCTGCAAGGCGGTCCGTTCGCGTTCGTCGCGGGTCTCGACGCGGTAGGCGCGTGGCCACCGGTGCGCGAGAGTCACGTCGAGATGGACGCGGCGTGGGCACTCTACGAAGCCTGGGTCGCGATCCAGACGGGTGAGGTCGACAGCGCGCTCGTCTACGGCTTCGGGAAGTCGTCACCCGGAGATCTGCACGAGATCATGACGCTGCAGCTCGATCCGTACTACCTGCTGCCGCTGTGGCCGTCGATGGTCGACGTCGCCGCGCTGCAAGCATGCGCGTTCCTCGAGGCGAACGGAGCGACCGAACGCAATCTGGCCGAGGTCTCGGCCCGGTCGCAGCGCAACGCCCGGGGGAACCCCAATGCGCTCCGCAAAGGCGACGTCAGCGCCGAAGAGATCTTGCAGCAGCCCGTGACGCATCACCCTCTCCGCGACGCCGACATCTTCCCGATCACCGACGGTTCGGCCGCCGTGGTGCTTGCGGCCGGTGATCTCGCCCGGAAGGTATCCAGTCGACCGGCGTGGATACGCGGTATCGAGCATCGCATGGAAGCACACGGCCTCGGCGTGCGTGACCTCACGCGCTCGGAGTCGACGCGCGCGGCGGGCGCCGCGGCCGGAGCTGCCAGCGGCAACGTCGACGTCGCCGAGCTTCACGCCCAGTTCAGTCACGAGGAGCTGATCCTCGCCGAGGCACTCGGTCTCGACGGCGCGACGACCGACATCAACCCGTCGGGTGGAGCGCTGGCGGCCAACGCCGTCATGTCGGCGGGCCTCGTGCGCATCGGCGAGGTGGCCCGGCGCATCACGGACGGCGAAGCCGACCGCGGCGTCGCGCACGCCACGAGCGGCCCCGCCCTGCAACAGAACCTGGTCTGCGTCCTGGAGGGTGAGTAGCAACGTGCGGACGAAATACAGCGGAGCGATGGCCGACTGCACAGTGACAGGCGTGCGGACGAAGCGAAGCGCAGCAAGTCAAAGGGAGCAGTCGTAATGGCCGGCGAACGCGTAGCGGTTGTCGGCGTGGGCCAGACGGTGCACCGCACGGCACGCAAGGACGTGTCGATGGCGGGGCTCGTACGCGAGGCCGCGCAGGAGGCGCTCGACGACGCGGGCATGACGTGGTCCGACATCGACGCGGTCGTGATCGGCAAGGCCCCGGACATGTTCGAGGGCGTCGCGATGCCGGAGCTCTACCTCGCCGACGCGCTGGGCGCGGTCGGCAAACCGATGATGCGCGTGCACACGGCCGGTTCCGTGGGTGGTTCCACGAGCATCGTCGCCGCGAAGCTCATCTCGGCCGGACTGCACCAGCGCGTCCTCACCGTTGCGTACGAGAAGCAGTCGGAGAGCAACGCCACATGGGGCCTCTCGGTCCCCATGCCATTCGCGGCACCGCTCGTCGCCGGCGCCGGTGGCTACTTCGCCCCGCTTATCCGCGCGTATATGTACCGGTCGGGCGCGCCGCGCCACATCGGTCACCTCGTCGCGGTGAAGGACCGTCGCGCCGCGCTGCGCAACCCGAAGGCGCACCTCCACATCCCCGACATCGACCTGAAGATGGTCGAGGAGTCGTTCCTGCTCTGGGACCCACTCCGCTACCTCGACGTCTGCCCCAGCTCCGACGGCGCGATGGCGATGGTGCTCGGTAGCGAGAAGGTCGCCGACGCCGCACCCGGTCCCGTCGCGTGGATTCACGGGATGGCGATGCGGAGCGAGCCGACGATGTTCGCGCGCCGCGACCAGGTGAATCCGCAGGCCGGCAAGGACTGCGCGAAGGACGTATATGCGCAGGCGGGCGTCACCGATCCCCGCAACGACTTCGACTGTGCCGAGGTGTACGTGCCGTTCTCGTGGTACGAGCCGATGTGGCTCGAGAACCTGGGGTTCTGCGCGGAGGGCGACGGCTGGAAACTCACGGAAGCGGGCGCTACCGGCCCCGACGGCGACATTCCCTGGAACATGTCCGGGGGCGTTCTGTCGTCGAACCCGATCGGTGCGTCGGGCATGGTGCGCTTCGGTGAGGTCGCGCAGCAGGTCCGCGAACGCGCCGGCGACTACCAGGTGGAACTGAAGACCGGTCGCGCGCTCGGTCAGGCGTACGGCGGCGGCTCTCAGTTCTTCTCGATGTGGGTCGTTGGGAACAAGAAGCCGTGAACGAGCCGAGATGAGTGCAAACGTCGACCGTGTACGCGAGATCATGAAGCTCGCCGACGAGATGCGGGTCGACGAGCTGATCGAGCTCTTCGCCGACGACGCGGTGATGGAGCTGCCCTTCGCGCCGGGGAAGATGACACGTCGCTACGACGGCAAGGCGGCGATCGCCGGGTTCCAGCAGTTTGCGCGCGATGCGTTCAGTGAATTCTCGATGACGGTCGACGCGATCCACGAGACGTCCGATCCGAGCGTCATCGTCGTCGAGCATCGAAGTAATGCGGTGGTGGCGGAGAACGGCCGTCCGTACCGCAATCATTACGTCACGTTCTTCACGTTCGACGCCGAGGGCCGGGTCGCGCGCTGGCGTGAGTTCTACGACGCCGGCGTGGTGGTTCGTGCGTTCCGACCCGACCCGACGGGAGAGTCGGCGCGTGTAGTTTTGCCCACGACGATCGAGGGAGCAGTGCGATGGAGTTGAGCGACATCAACCTTCTGGACCGGGACGCGTTCGCCAAGGGCGTCCCCCACGAGTGGTTCACCTACCTGCGGGCGAACCACCCCGTGTACAAGCACGAGGAGCCCGACGGTCCCGGCTTCTGGGTGATCACCAAGTACGACGACGTGGTGACCGTCGGGCGCGACGGCGCGACGTACTCCTCCGACCAAAAGCGCGGTGGCGTGGTCGTGCTCGAGGAGCAGCCCGACATGAACTTCGAGCAGGGGGGCAACCTCATGCTGACGATGGACGCGCCGGAGCACACGCGCTACCGCAAGCTGGTCAACCGCGGCTTCACGCCTCGGCAGATGCGCATGCTCGAGCCGCATATCCGCGAGCTCACCGCCAAGATCGTCGATGAGGTCATCGAACAAGGTGGCTGCGACTACGTCGTCGACGTCGCCGCCGAGGTGCCGTTGCAGGTCATCGCCGAGATGCTCGGCGTGCCGCAGGAAGACCGGCACAAGTTGTTCGAGTGGAGCAACCGGATGATCGGCTCCGAAGACCCGGAGTACATCGTCTCCGAGGAAGAGGTGATGAACGCCCAGGTGGAGATGTTCATGTACGCGAACGAGCTCGCGGCCGCCCGACGCGCCGAACCGCGCGACGACATCATCAGCGCGCTGCTCAATGCCGAGGTCGACGGTGACCAGTTGAGTGAGATGGACTTCAACCTCTTCTTCCTGCTCATCGCGGTCGCCGGCAACGAGACCACGCGTAACTCGATCTCGCATGGCATCAAGGCATTCTGC
>JAUZEI010000365.1 GCA_030839105.1 Actinomycetota bacterium | reverse complement strand
GCGGTTTCCTGAGAAGCCTCGTCCATCGAGATGGCGCTCAGGCGCTCGGACGGGAGAAGTCGCGGTTGGGGTGCTCCGGGGGCATGGCCACCGCGGGCCCGTTGCACTTGCTCTCGCGCATGTCGGCGAGGACGTGCACCATGTTCAGGAGATCCTCTTCGTACCGGAACTTCCCGTCGCCCGCGTAGATGAGCGTGGAGACGCCGGACTGCTCGTAGTTGCGACCGTTCTCGCGCCGGCCGGGCAGCACCTGCTTCCACTTGATGACCACGTTGTCGCCGTCGATGGCGTAGAACTCGACGGGGAAGGTCCAGTCCTCGAGGCCGACCATCGCGTCGCCGAACACCGTGGCCTTCATCTCGTCGATGCCCTCGACCCGACCCCAGGCGGGATCGATGAACACCGCGTCGTCAGTGAAGTACTGGGCGAGCGCACTCCAGCCCGCCCCGCCGCCGTCGATGACCTTGCGCGTCTCGACGTAGCGCTGGATCGTGGCTTCGATCTCGTCGCGGGGGAAGGGCATTGGCGCACCTCTCTGAAGGTCTGCGGAACGGGCGACGGCAGGGCCGGGGGTCAGACGATGATCCGGAACCGACGGTTGATGCAAACGCGCATGACCGGGTGGGACGTCGACAGCCGGGGGCGAGCGATGGGGCGGATTCCCCTGACGTCAGGCGACATGGAGACGAATGACGGATAGCGTCCGGGCATGGGCGAGAACGTGAGTGTGGAGCGGGTCGTCGCGGCGCCGGCCGATGCGGTGTGGGCGATGGTTGCGGACGTGACCCGCATGTGCGAGTTCTCGCCGGAGAACACGCGCTGCGAGTGGATCGGGAAGACCAAGGAGGCCGTCGTCGGGGCGAGGTTCCGCGGAACCAACGAGAACGGCAAGAAGAAGTGGAACACGGTGGCGACGATCGTCGACGTGCAACCCGGGCGGTCGTTCGCGTTCGTCGTGAAGGCCGGGCCCTTCGGTGTGGCGCGCTGGGAGTACCGGTTCGTTCCGGCCGACGGCGGTGGATGCCGCGTCACCGAGACCTGGATCGATCAGCGCGGCATCGTCGGTCGCACCTTCGGCGGCCCCGTGAGCGGCGTTACCGATCGCGCCGATCACAATCGCGCGGGCATGGAGACGACACTCGAGCGTCTCGCTGCCGCTGCCGAAAAAGCATCCGCGTAGCGGTAGTGGCGCCGGGCGGCGCCTATTCCGAGGGGGAGTCGGCGACGACCGCGACGATCTCATCTCCGTACCGTTCGAGCTTGGTCGGACCGATGCCGGTGCACCGGGCCAGCTCCGCGAGTGACTCGGGCCGGCGGTCGGCGATGCCTTCGAGGTGCGCATCGCTGAGAACGATGTACGCGGGAACGCCGTCACCCGCCGCGCGCTGTCGGCGCCACGCCTTCAACGCATCGACGAGTTGTGGCGATGCGTGCGTGACGTCGGGCGATCGCCCTCGGACGAGTTGCGCTCGGCGGCCGTCGAGCTCGACCCTTTCGCCGTACGGGATCACCAGGCGCGTTCCGCCCGCCTCCTCGAGGACGGCTCCGTCGACACGCAGCTCGACCAGCGGGCCGGTCGACCCCGCGAATGTGACCTGGAGGCCGAGCTCGGCGTCGACCGTGCTGCGGCCCCGGCCGGCGGCCGCCGTTCGATCGGAGGACAGCGGCTCGGTCGCGACGCGCGCGGCCCGGCTCCGCTCGGGCGGGGCCGGTTCGACCAGCTCGTCGAGGAAGGGTCGGCGCGCGGTCGCGTCGGAGACGACGTGCACCGCGGTGTCGCCCCGCGTGATGGCGACGTGGAAGATGCGCCGCTCCTCTTCGATGTCGTCGGCCAATGCGTGCGGCATCAGCCCGTCGTGCGCGCCCAGCACGACGACGTACGGCCACTCCATCCCCTTCACGCGGTGCACCGTCGACAGCGCCACGCCGTCGTCGCGCGCGCGTTCGTTGGCGGCCCTCAAGCGAGCGCGCAACCACGGTTCGAACGCGGCGGGATCCGGTTCGAAGGTAGCCACCGCGATCAACGCGTTGAGGTCGTCGCGGTGGCTGGCGTCGGGGGTCTTGCCCGACTGATCGAGGGTGGCCAGCGCCGCGCCCAGACCGACCTGGTCGCGGATACGGGTCAGGAGCTGGTCGGTCGTCGCACCGCCGTCGAAAGCCTGTCCGAGCCCGTCGAGGTCGTCGCAGAAGACGTCGAACTTGGCCGCCGCGGTCGCGTTCATGGCGTCGCCCTCACGTCGCAATGCCGCGAGTCGCCATTCCCGTTTGCGCTCGAGGCGCTGCAGCACTTCCCGGCGCAACGAACGACTCGGACGGCGAGCCGCGAGCGCGAGGTCGCCGCCGTGGAACGCGGTGTTGTTCCCGGCCGCCAGCGCGAGTCGCAGATAGGCGAGGGCCGTGCGGGTACCGGTCCGGTTCAACACCGCGACGCTCACCGGCGTCCAGCTCGGAACGCCCGCTTCACCCAGGAGCAGCTGCGCGGGGAGCAGTACGGAGTTCACGCGGCTGAGTATCGCGATCTGCTCCGGTTGTGCGCCGGTCGCGAGCCAGGCCGTGACGCGCTCGACCGCCGCGTGCGCGATCCGCTCCGGGGCGGCGGCAACGACCGTGAGCGCGTCGTCCGGCTCCGTCTCGACGTCGGCCTTCGCCGCGACGATCTTCTTGTCGATCCGGCGGCGGTTGTAGGAGAGCAGATTGCGGGTCGCGGCCACGACCGGCGCCGGGCAGCGGTAGTTGGTCGCGAGCGCGTGGTGCGTGCCGCCGGGGAAGTAACGGTCGTAGTTGATGAGGAACTCGGGATCCGCGCCCGCGTACCCGTAGATCACCTGGTCGTCGTCACCGACGCCGAACACGTCGTACGCGGGCGCCGCGATCAGCCGGAGCAGAAGGAGCTGTGCGGGAGTGAGGTCCTGAAACTCGTCGACCAGGAGGTGACGGGCCTCCAGCTGGAACCCGCGCCGCACGTCGGGCGCGCGCAGGAGCGCCTCGATCGCGCCGTAGATCTGCTCGTCGTGGTCGATGGCGCGGTCGGCTCGCAGTTTGTCGCGGTACTCGTCGAACATCGCGCCGAACCCGGCCACGTCGTCCCGCTGGGCCTCGACGACATTCGGGTCGACGAGCCCGAGCCGCACCTCACTCAACGCCTCGAGGTAGGGGGCGTACATGTCGGTGTTCGCACGCGGCTTGACCGGCACCAGCGCCTCGATCCGCCGGCGCATGTCCCACTCGTCGATGAGCGAGGTGTGCCCTCCGGCGCGGCGTAGCACGTCGTTGCCGAGCGCGTGCAGCGTGCGGACCCGTCGCGTCGCGGCCTCGGGCATGTCGGAGAGTCGGGACCGCATCGTGTCCTTGGCGCGGACGTTGTATGCGACGGCCGTGATCGATCCGGGGCTCCATCCGCGCTCGACGAGGAGCCGGAACCGCTCGGTGAGCACACGCGTCTTTCCGGAGCCCGCCGGCGCGATGACACGCGCCGCGCCGGTGTCGTGCACCACTGCCGCGAGCTGATCCGCCGCGAGCTCGGCGTCGGTCGCGACCGAGAGATCGGCGGCGAGGTGCCGTTGCTCGAGATTGTTGCGGTGGATCAACCGGTGACCGTCGGGTACGGGAGTCGAACCGGCACGCGGTCCGCCGTCGCACCACACGGGCGTTCCGTCGGCGAGCACGACGTCGGCTATTTCCGACATCGCGGCTCCCAGCCGCTGCGCCTCGACGGTCGGTCCCCACACCATGCGTCCGACGCGGTCGTCGTAGTTGTTGGCGCGGGCGAGGAAATACAGACGTTCCCGCCCGAACTCGAACCGGGGCGAGAGCGCGTAGGGCGGCCGATCCGGCTCCGTCTCCGGCGCCCGGAGCTCGCCGGCCGCGCACTGCAGCTCGACCACGACCGGGATCCGTTGCGACCAGTGCCGGTGGAGCGCGTCGAGCGCCTCGGCGGGGTCGTCCAGGGCGGAGGCGTCGATCACCACCCGATCGGCGCCGGCCCAGTGCTCGGGCGCGGGCGCGCCGGGACCCACGATCACGCCCCGCCCGAGGCGGGTGATGACTCCCGCGTCGGGTAGCTCGGCCACGGCCGTCATCTTGCCCGAGCGGTGAGACGCCCGAGCCCCGGGCCCTGGCTACAACAACTAACCGAGCTCGTTGCCGACGATCGACACGAACGAGACCATCTCGCCCGGGTACCCGCCGAGGTTGTGGGTCAATGCCAACCCGCGGTCGGCGTGCGCGATCGTCCGCTCCTCGGGCGCCTCGCCCCGCAGCTGCAACCACGCCTCGAAGACCATGCGCAAACCGGACGCTCCCACCGGGTGGCCGAAGCTCTTCAACCCGCCGTCGGGGTTCACGGGCAGCGCCCCGGTGAGGTCGAACGTGCCGTCGAGCACTTCCTTCCACGCGGTGCCGCGCTCGGCGAACTGGAGGTCTTCGTAGATCAAGAGCTCGGCGGGAGTGAAGCAGTCGTGCACCTCCGCCATCGCGAGCTGCTCACGGGGGTTGGTGATGCCGGCCTGCGCGTACGCGTCGCGTCCGGTCGCCGCGATCTCGGGGAACGTCGTGTAGTCGTACTCGGGATCGGCGTTGCCCGAGCAGTTGCCGGCGACGAGCGACAGCGCCTTGATGTAGATCGGCTTGTCGGTGTACTTCAGCGCATCTTCGGCGCGGACGATGATCGCGGCCGCAGATCCGTCGGCGACGCCCGAGCAGTCGTAGACGCCGAGCCCACCGGCCATCAACGGTGCGTTGCAGATGGTCTCCATGGAGACCTCTTTCTTGAACTGCGCCCTCGGGTTGCGGGCGCCGTTGTAATGGTTCTTCCACGCGATGCGGGCGAGCACCTCGCGCATCTGCGCGTCGTCGAGGCCGTACTTCTTGCCGTAACCCGGTGAGCACATCGCGAACATCGCGGCGGCGGTCAGCGTGCGACCGGTGCCGTCGGTCGGGGTCTTGGCTGCGCCGACGAGGCCTTGGTAACCGCTGTCCTTGACCTTCTCGACACCGATCGCCATGGCGACGTCGTACGCGCCACTCGCGACCGAGTATGCCGCGTTGCGCAGGGCCTCCGACGCGGTCGCGCAGAAGTTCTCGACATGCGTGACGGGCTTGTCGTGCAGCTGCAACGGACGGGCCAGCGCCATGCCGCTCATGCCCGACATCGCGGTACCGAGCCAGTACGCGTCGACGTCGTCCTTCGTGAGGCCCGCCGACGCGAGCGTGGCTTCGTTGGCGTCGACGAGCAGATCGTCGGTGCCCTTGTTCCACTGCTCACCGAAGTTGGTGCAGCCCATGCCGACGATGGCGACGCGATCTTTGATTCCGTGCGAACCCATGATGTCTCCTTGATTTCGCTCTTGGTGCCTTCGGCACCGGGCCGCATGGCCCAGTCCCGCCGCTCGGCGGGGTACCCCGCCTCACAGCGCTCGACTCAGGAACCCCGTACGGGACGGGCCTTCCAGAAATAGTTGTGAATCTCGTCTGAGGTGAACAGCTTGCGGAACGTCATCTCGACGCGGTCGCCCATCTGCAACGTTGCCGCGTCGACATCGGTGAGCTCGACGGGCAACCGGCCGCCCCCGTCCCAGTCGACCACCGCGAACGCGACGGGCGGGCTGGGCGAGTACGCGATGCGGTCGATCGTGAGCAGCGCGATCGTGCCCTGCACGTCGGCCATGGGCGCGGGCGCCATGTCGTCGACCGCGTCGCCCACGCGCGAGACGCGTGCGGGCGGCATGTGCAACTCGCCACTCGCCCGATCGCGGGATCCGACGAACGCGTACTTCCATTCCTCGGTTCGCCCCGACACCGACGCCGAGATGCGATCGGGCTCCGGGCGACGCGGCGGTTCGAGCTTGGCTTCACCGCGCCAGCCGAGGAACTTGCCGTAGGCGATGTCGGACGCGCCTTCGATCTGGGCGGCGACCCTCCGCGCCGGCACGTACGACGCGATCGCGTCGGTGGTGCGGAACAGCATCACGTCGGCGCCGTCGGCGAGGACGACGAGCGCGATGACCTGACCCGGTTGCGCGGACTCCAGCGTGTCGGCGAGCAGCAATGCCGCGTGCGCGCTGCCCGTGTTCCCGACCGTCGCCGAACGGTCATCGGCGAGCGCTTCCTTCGCGGTGCCCAGCCGGGCGCTGACGGCGCGTGCGGCGCGGGCATGCATGCCGGTGACGATCACCTTGGCGACCTGATCCGCGGAAAGTTCGGCCGACTTCAGCGCCGCGTTCCAGGCCTGCTCGACGAGCGGTCCGTACTTGATCTCACCGAAGCGCTCTTCCCACACCCGTGAGCGCGTCGAGCCCGGCGTACGCCACCGCTCGATGAACTCCTCGGTCGTGCTCGCACCACCGAGGTACTCCG
>JAUZEI010000352.1 GCA_030839105.1 Actinomycetota bacterium | reverse complement strand
GCACCGACGGGCTGCACCTGATCCATCCCGAGGACCTCCCCGCCTTCGGCGAGCATCTGACCCGTCTCCTGGAGCAGCCCGACGAGCCGAGCATCACCCAGGCCCGCGTCCGGCGTCCGGACGGCTCCTGGGTCTGGACCGAGGTCGTCGCCCTCAACCTGTTCGGCGATCCCAACGTGCGGGGCCTGGTCGGGCACTTCCGCGACATCACCGAACGCAAGCTCGCCGAGCTCGCGCTGCGGGAGAGCGAAGAGCGCCTGCGCTCGCTCGTGCAGAGCGGCTTCGACCTGCTCGCGATCATCGACGCCGACGGGAAGATGACGTACCTCTCCCCTTCGCACGAGCGCATCCTCGGGCATCCGCTGTCACTCTGGCTCGACGGGCACGGTCGCGACATCGTCCATCCCGATGACCTCGCCGATCTCCGGGCCACCTTGCGGGCCGTGCGCGAGACGCCGGGCAAGTGGGCGCGGGTGCGGTGTCGCCAACGCCACGCGAACGGTTCGTGGCGCTGGTTCGAGCATGTCTTCACGAACATGTTCGACGTGCCCGCAGTACAAGGCATCGTGTCCAACTCGCGCGACACGACGGACGCCGAAGCCGCGGTCGAAGCCCTGCGCAAGACCTCGGAACGCTTCCGCGCGCTGATCCGCCACTCCTCCGACGTCATTGTCGTCGTCGACCTGAAGGCACGTCCGACGTACGTCAGCCCCGCGCTCGAACACGTACTCGGGTACAAGCCCGATGATCTCGTCGGCCGCAATCTGCTGTCGCTCGTCCACACCGAGGACCGCCCGATGTGTCACGCGCACTTCGACACGGTCGTGTCGGATCCGACGCGGGAGCACGCAATCGAGGTGCGAGGACGTCACGCGGACGGCCGCTGGCGGTGGTTCGAGCTGCGGACGATCAACCTCCTGCACGAGCCGGCGGTACAAGGAGTGGTCGCGCACGTGCGCGACATCACAGATCGGCGAACCGCGGAACAGGCGCTCGAGTACCGGGCGCTGCACGACCCGCTGACGGGTCTGCCGAACCGGGCGCTCGTCATCGACCGCCTCAGCCAGACGTTCGCCAGCGCCCGCCGGCACGGTCTCAGCACGGCGGTGTTGTTCATCGACCTCGACCGCTTCAAGTCGGTGAACGACTCGTTGGGTCATTCCGCCGGCGACGAGCTCCTGGTGGAGGTGGCAAGGCGCCTCGGCGTGGGACGCCGCGCGGTCGACACCGTCGCCCGCCTGGGCGGCGACGAGTTCGTCGTCGTCCTCCACGACGTGGCCGACGACGCGGCCGCGGTCGACACCGCCCGTGCGATCGTCGCCGATCTGCGCCAACCGTTCACCGTCCACGGCCGTGAGCTGCTCGTGACCGCGAGCATCGGACTCAGCATCGCGGCGGGAACCGAGGACGTCGATGCGGAAGTCGTGTTGCACGAGGCCGACGCCGCGATGTACGACGCCAAGTCGAACGGCGGCGACCGCGTGTCCATGTTCGACAAAGAGGTGTGGACGCGGACCATCCGCCGGATCGAAACCGAACAGGCGCTGCGCCACGCGCTCGAGCACGACGAGTTGTTCCTCGAGTACCAGCCCGTCTTCGACCTTGCAACCACGCGTATCGTCGGCGTCGAGGCACTCATCCGCTGGCGTCATCCCCAACGGGGGCTCGTACCGCCCTCGGAATTCATCCCGATCGCGGAGAGCACCGGCCTCATCGTCCCGATCGGTGACTGGGTCCTGGACACCGTCTGCGCGCGAGTCGCGCACTGGCAGGCGCGCGACCGCACCGGGGCATTTCGCACCGTGTGGGTGAACGTCTCGGGTCGCCAGCTCGCGCGCGCCGATTTCCCCGCGGTCGTGGAGGCGGCCCTGTACCGTCACGGGCTCCACCCGACCGCGCTCGGTCTCGAGCTGACCGAGAGCACGCTCATCGACGAGGCGGCGGCGACGGGTACCGAGCTGCGCGACATCGAGGCACTCGGCGTGCGCGTCGCCATCGACGACTTCGGGACCGGTTACTCCTCGTTGCTCTCGCTGCTCCGCTACCGGGTCGACGTGTTGAAGATCGACCAGACCTTCGTGGCCGGACTCGGATCGAGCGCGGAGTCGAGCACGGAGTCGACTGCGATCGTCGAGGCCGTGATCGGCCTCGCGCACACGCTCGGCATGGTCGTCATCGCCGAAGGCGTGGAGAATTCCGGGCAGCTCGAGGAGCTCCGGCGACTCGCCTGCGACGCCGCCTGCGGGTTCTTGCTCGGTCATCCCATCGGCGCGGACGAAGTCTCGGCTCTCGTCGGGTGCGCCGCCGACGACCCGCAAGTCGCTCATCACGGAAACTGACTCGCATCGCCACCCGAACGCCACCACGCCGGACAGGCGGGGCGACCGCGCCCCGCGACCGGCGCACTCGTGAAATTCGGTCGGAATGGCCGACGCGGCCACGTCCTGATCAGGTCCGGCCGAAAAGCGCCCGATAGAGAGCTTGTGAAACGCACTGACGGTTGGCGACTGATCGGGGCATCCCTCCTGATCTTCGCGGCCGGACCCGTGGCGATCATCGCGATCCCGTGGCTCCAACACGCGCACCTCATCGCGGCGACACCGCTGTGGCTGCTGATCGCGCTCCTCGGCGCGTGCAGCCTCACGAACGCGCTCGTGATCACCATCGAGAGCCGGCTCCCGCCCACGGCCGGGCTCCAACTCCGCGCCGCGGTCGCGGCGATCAGCACCGCGTGGGTCGTCTACGCGACCGGATGGGGATCGCTGCTCGTCATCGCCTACGCGATCGCGATCGCCGACGCGATGCGGGTGCACGGCTCGCGGGCCTGGCTACCCGGCCTCGCGTGGAGCGCGGTCGCCGTCTTCCTCGGCGAGGTCGCGATCGAGGTCGGCATCGCGCCTTCGATCATGCGTCCGTCGACGTCGCACGCCGTGGCCGGCGCCACCACCTGTTGCCTCGCGCTGATCGCGCGTACCCTCGGCAAATCTTCCAAGGTCGCCGAGGACGCGGCGATACGCATCGAGGAAGGACGCTCCTACTTCCGGGATCTCGTGCAGCACGCGGCCGACGTGATCGCGCTCGTGAGCACCGACCTCGAAATCGAATACGTGAGCCCCGGCATCGAATCGATGGTCGGATGTTCGGCTGCACAGGCGATCGGCCTGCACATCCGCGATGTACTCGGTCGTGACGCCGCCGACGACATCGCCCAGGCGCACGAGACCCTCACGCTCTCCGACTACGTCAGCTGCGAGTGGCGCCTGACGAACGAACTGCGAGGACAGCGACAGGTGTACGCGCGCCTGACGCTGCGCCAGGACCAGTCGCTCGTCCTCAACCTGCGGGACGTCACCGAGCAGCGTGCTCTCGAGGCGCAGCTGCAACATCGGGCGAATGTCGA
>JAUZEI010000338.1 GCA_030839105.1 Actinomycetota bacterium | reverse complement strand
CCGGTTTCGTCGGTTCGGGCGGTGTCGGTCCAGTGGGCGGTCGCCGACGGGGACGCCGGCGAACCACGACGAGAACGGCGAGAACGGCGAGAACGACCGCGCCGACGGCGACGACCCAGACCCATGTGGGCGTCCCGGAATGCGACTTCGGGACGATCCCGGGACCGGCCGATGCCGAACGCCCGGGGATGGCCGGCGGCTGCGGGATGACCAGACGCGCCGCGCACGCCTTCCCCTGCCGCTGCACCTGACCCGTACCGAAGTCGTTCCGGCCGACGACCGCTCCGCACACGTCGGACAGGAGCACGGCCGGGTCCTTGCCCGTGATCGTCTCGCGGTTGCCGCGCAGGAGCAGTCCGTCGACCGCCATGAAGCGCATCACGCGGTTGTTGTCGACCTTGACGTTGCTGATGTTGTCGACGACGACCCAGTTCGAACGGCGTTGCTTGCCGGACTGCTTGACGTCGATCGAGAGGACGTGCCCGGTGAGGCGGTTCCCGGAGACGACGACGTTGCTGACCGGCCCCTGGCCCCCGGATGCGACGAAGAGCAATCGGCCCTTCCCCACGACGTTGTTCAGAATGAACACGTGGTCGACCTTCCAACGATGGCCGGTCGGTTCCAGATCGATGGTCGAGCGCCTCGTGTTGAAGAACACGTTCCGCTCGATGATCACACCGGTCGCGGAGGTGATCGCGACTCCTTGCCGGCCGTTCGAACGGAACGACGAGTCGTGGATCCACACGTTGCGGGACGGGACTTCCTTGCTGTCGAGCCCGACATAGACGAAGTCGCCGAAGACGTTGCTGATCGTCACGTGGTCCACCTCGGCGCCGTCGACGCCTTCGAACCGGATACCCATCTGCTTGGCGAGCTTGGGGATGTAGGCGTTGTCCCCGGTGCCGGCGTTGGCGCTCGCACCCTGGATCTTGATGTTCCGGAAGGTGATGTTGGATCCGCCCCGCACGCGGAACTGCGACCGGTTCTGATCGCCTCGGGTGGTCGCGAAGATCAGCGCGCCCGCCCCGTCGAAGGTGAACTGACGCCGACGGCTCACCACGAGCGTGCCGTCGAGTCGGTAGCGCCCGCCGGGCCGGAACCGGACGACCCCGCCGCTCGGGACCTTGCTGACGAAGGTCTGGAGCGATTTGGTCACGTCGGTGCGCCCGGTCGCGTCGATCGTCGCCGGCACCTGCACGACCGGTCCGGCGGCCGCGCGCGCGCGAGCCGTTCCCACCGAACCCGGGACATTGGGGGCCGCCGTCGACGAATTCGAGGAACCGCTGCATCCAGCGCCGAGGATGCCCATGGTCACAGCCGCCGAGATACCGGTCCAGCGGCGCGATCTACGCGCCGAAGCAAGGATCATGGACGCGGAGTTGACGCCTGTAGCCCGACACGCGCCCGCGACCTACGCCTCGCGACTGGCCGAACTGGAGCAGATGCTGCAGGTGCTCGAGCGCTCCCGGTCCGCACGCGGCACCGAGGTGCGCCCGACTCGCTTCGTCGGCGATCCCGTCGCATTGACCCAAGCATTACACCCCGATGGTCTGCGTTCGCCGCGGCGATCCGTGAGTCGCCTGGCGCACCGCGAGAACCGGTCGATGCCGGTGCGGGTCGTGGTCTTCGACGGCACCCCTCGCGCCTGACCCGCAACTTTCGGTCTCCACGGCGCCGAACCTGACGCTCACGTCAGCCGCGCGCGAGGATGACGAAGTGACACCACGACCCATCGCCCTCGTGACCGCCCCGTTTCGAGGCGAAGGAATGGACACGCTGCGGTCGCTCGCAGACGTCGTATACGACCCGTGGATCGAGCAGGTCCCGCTCCGGCTGTACGACGGCGAGAAACTCGCAGCCCGCCTGGTCGCCGAGAACGCGGACGTTCTGATCGTCGAGTCCGACTTCGTCAACGGCCCGGTGTTCGACCTTCCGCTGAAGGTCATCGGATCGTGTCGGGGCGATCCCAACAACGTCGACGTCGCCGCGGCCACCGCCGCCGGCATCCCGGTACTGCGCGCTCCGGGTCGCAACGCCGATGCGGTCGCCGAGCTGGCCATCGCGCTCATGTTCGCGGTGAACCGCTGGGTGGTGCCCGCCGATCACGACGTGCGGGAGGGCCTGGTCTACTCCGAAGGGAAGATCCCGTACCAGCGTTACCGGGCGTGGCAACTCTCGGGGCGCACGGTCGGCGTCGTCGGCCTCGGCGCCGTCGGACGCGCGGCCGCGTGGCGGTTCTCCGGCGTCGGCATGCGCGTCCTCTCCTTCGATCCGTACAACCCCGACGCCACGCACAACGACCATCTCGAAAGAATGCTCGCCGAGTGCGACGTCGTCTCGATGCACGCGATCGTCACCCCGGAGACCGACGGGCTCATGGGCGCCGCGCAGTTCGCGGCGATGAAGCCGGGGGCCGTCTACATCAACACCGCCCGGGCGATGCTGCACGATACGGACGCGTTGGTAGGTGCGCTCCAGGCCGGACATCTCGGCGGAGCCGGGCTCGACCACTTCAAGGGTGAGAACCTGCCGACCGACCATCCACTCTGCTCGATGTCGAACGTGGTGCTCACGCCGCACATCGGCGGCGCGACGTACGACACCGAAGCGAACCATTCCAAGCTGATCGCCGACGACGTCGCCCGCATCCTGCGGGGCGACAAGCCGGTCAACTGCGTGAACCCGGAGGTACTGAGCTGATGGCGGGTCCCAAGGGCACAGCCGAGGAGATCAAAGAAGAGCTGCTCTGGGTCGCCAAAGACAGCTTGCGCAACAACCTCGTGCACGGCACGGCGGGCAATTTCTCGGCGCGCCTGCCCGACGGCAACGTCGCGCTCACGCCGTCGTCCCTCCCCTACGACGCGATGACCCTCGACGACCTCGTCGTGTGCGACCTCGGGGGCAACGTCGTCGAAGGAAGCCGGGCACCGACGACCGAGAAGATGTTGCACCTGGCCTGCCTCGCGGCGTACGACGACATCCATGCGGTCATCCACTGTCACGCGAAGTTCTGCACGATGTTCGCCCTCGTGCACCAGCCGATCGTGTGCGCGATCGAAGAAGTCGAAGCGTTCGTCGGCGGTGACGTACCGGTCGCGAACTACCAGTTCACGGGTTCGCAGGATCTTGCGGACGAGGTGTCGAAGTGGGTCGGCGACCGGGCGGCGGTCCTGATGGCGAACCACGGTCTGCTCACGGTCGGCAAGTCACCGAAGGACGCGCTCAAGATCGCGAACATGGTCGAGCTCACCGCGGAGATGATGTGGGGTGCCCGCCAGCTCGGCGAGGTCGTGCCGCTCCCCGACTCCACGCGGGCGAAGATGGCGCCGGTCTACAAGATGCTGCGCGGGATGTAGCGGAACGGG
>JAUZEI010000312.1 GCA_030839105.1 Actinomycetota bacterium | reverse complement strand
GCCTGGTCGAGCTCGCGCGTGCGCTGGCCACCGACCCCATAGTGCTGTTGCTCGACGAGCCCTCTTCCGGACTCGACGAGCAGGAAACCGACGCGTTGGGCGTGCTCCTGCACGAACTGACCGCCGACGGCCTCGCCGTCCTCCTGGTCGAGCACGACATGCCGCTCGTGATGGAGGCGTGCACCCACATCAGCGTGCTCGACTTCGGCCGCATCATCGCCCGGGGCACTCCGGCCGAGATCCAGGCCGACCCGTCGGTGCAACGCGCGTATCTCGGCACCGCGAAGTCGGCATCGTGAGGCGGCGGGTATGACCTCGATCCAAGCGGTTCCCACTCCGGACACCACCGCCGACCAGGTTCCGATTCTCCAGTTGGCCGCCGTGCGCGCGGGCTACGGGCGCATCGACGTGTTGCACGGGATCGATCTCGAGCTCCGCGCAGGCGAGGTGTTCGCGCTGCTCGGGCCGAACGGCGCGGGCAAGTCGACGACGCTCGCCGTCTGTTCCGGTCAGATCGTTCCGAGCACCGGGGGCATCTTCCTCTGCGGCCGCGACGTGACCGGGGTCGCCCCCGACGCACTGGCGCGCGCCGGCGTATGCCTGATCCCCGAAGGCCGTGGGATCTTCCCGAACCTCACCGTGCTCGAGAACCTGCGCATGGCGACGTTCACCGGTCGATCCTTCGCCGACGTCCTCGACCTCGCGTTCGCGCAGTTCCCGCGACTCGGCGAACGGCGCAAGCAGACGGCAGGGACGATGTCGGGTGGCGAGCAGCAGATGCTCTCGATGGCACGCGCCCTCGCCACCGCACCGGCGGTCCTCCTCATCGACGAGCTCTCGATGGGGCTGGCGCCGATCATCGTCGAAGAGCTCTACGAGCACGTTCGCCGGATCGCCGCGTCCGGGCTGTCGATCCTGATCGTCGAGCAGTTCGCGCACGAGATCCTCGGGCTCGCCGATCGGGCCGGGATCATGCTGCACGGGCGACTTCTGCACACCGGCCCTCCGGCAAGCATCGCGGGCGAGCTCGCGGACGCGTATCTTGGCGCCGAACACGCGGCCCCGGCGGCCCGTCCTTCCCAATGAGGAGTGCCCAGTCATGAACGACGCACCCACCGATGCGAACGGGACGATGTCGTCGTCGCGCTTGTCTCAGTTCGAGGCCGAGGTCGCCAAGCTGAAGGTGACGGGGGGCGGCGCGAACCCGGAGCGACTCGGATCCCAGTGGGGAATCGGACTCACGATTCTCGGCTTCGTCATCGCGATCATCTCCTGGTGGAGCGCGCTCGACGCGAAGGGCGACAACGCAGCCGTCAGCGCGCTGCGGGCCGAGATCTTCGGCTTCATCGGGATCGGCGTCGCGATCGTCGGCATCGTCATCTGGGCGCGCAACTCGATCACCCGCTACCTGCGCTACTGGATCATCCGCCTCGTCTACGAACAGCGCGAGCAGACCGAGCAACTCGTCCAGGCTCTGCGCGACAGCAAGTAGGGCGACACCTCACCGGATCGGCACCGTCAAGACGCCGGCGGTGGGGACGAGGAGCCCGTCCTTCACCTGGAGCACCTGTACCTCCATCTTGTAGGTACCCCCGACGGTGATCGTCGCGTCATTCGTGAGGAAATGGTTCGGCCCGGCCCGCACGAGGTTGGCCGGTACCGAAGTCGCGCCGTCGGTGCTGACGAGCTTGGCCGACATGTCGCGGACGTTCAGGTCGGCGCCCTTCGGCGTCAGCGTGTACACGTGAATCGTGTTGAGGCCGACGCGTGCGGGGTCGATCGTCACAGTGATCGTCATCGCGTCGTTGCCCGAACCGGCGGCGACCGAGCCCGAGAACAGCTTCGGCGTGAGCTCACTGCGCGCGGGCTGCGCGTTCACGAGCACCGCGGTGACGGCAAGCACCGCGATGCCGAGCAGTACCTCGAACCCGACGGAGCGGCGCAGCTTGGCGACGGTGCGTTCGTCGATCGCCGCGATCGCGGTGTCGGGCGCGTCGAGCGGCGCGGAGCGGTGCTTGCGGACGATCGAACGGCTGACCGCCGCGATCCCGATCAGGACGACGACGATGGCGAGCTTGACCAACAAGATGTTGCCGTAGCTGGTCGAGGTGTAGCCGTCGATCGAGAACCCGACCTGGCGCCACGACGCGAACACTCCGGACAGGACCAGCACGACGACGCACCAGAACGCGATTCGAGAGAAGGTCGCGAGTGCGCGGCGCAGGCCACCACTGAAGCCGCCGCCGAGCGCGGCGAGGAGGAGGACGGCCAGGCCCCCGAACCAGACGCTCATGGCGAGGACGTGGAGCGTGTCGAGCGGCACCGCGAAGATCGTGAAGTCGCCGGTGGCGGCGTGCCCGGCGTATCCCGGCGTCGCCGCGAGCAGCGCAGCGACCGGCGCCGCGAGCGCGAGCCACCAGGTCGGGACACCGCGCTCCCGGTCGAAGGAGCTCATGAGCGGTAGCAGGGCGGCGGCGACAACGAGCAGCAGGAGGCGCACCTCGGTGACACGACCGAAACGCGTGTCGAGCACGTCGTGGACGACGGTCCACTTGACTGCGTCGCCGATTCCGGCGCCGGCCGCGTACGGGCCCTGCAGCATCAGTGCGGCGATCGTCGAGACCACGAGCACGGCCCAGCCGACCCAGACCGCGCGGCGCGTCAAGCGCGCGGCGTGTGTCCGGCGCGCGATGAGCACGAGGAACACGACCCCACCGATGAGCAGCGCCAGGCCGAGGAACACGCCCGCGCGCGCGATGCCGAACAACACGCCGACGGTGGTGCTGCTCTTGGCGCTCGCCTCCGTCGCGCAGCCGTTGACGCTCGGCGCGGCGCCCGGTCCGACCCGGAAGGAATACGTGCCGTTGACCGGGTGCGCGTCGGCGGAGATGACGCGCCACGCGACCAGGTATACGCCCGGGTCGAGCTTTGGGGTCGATTGCTCGACGGTGTGATCACTCGCGGCCGCGTGATGGGGCGCGTCCGTCGTGATGCGTTTGCCGGCGCAGGTGTAGACGCGGATGGAGCCGAAGGAGACCTCGACGTTCTCGTTGAAGGTCAGCGAGAGCGCCGACGGCGACTGCGCCACCACGCCGTTCTTGGGCGGGTCGGTGCTCTGCAACGTCGCATGGGCCCACGCCGGAGCTGCGGCCGCGACGAGGAAGACTCCCGCGAGCGCCGGCACGACGCAGAACCGAGCCAGACGCCCTGCTCTCATTGGGCCGTCACAATACGGCCTGGAGGGGAGCCCGGCCGGTCCGGGCCGCTCGTCGAGACGAGCCACGCGCGCCGTAGCGTGGTTTCGTGCGTGTTGGGGCAGTGGTCCGAATCGCGACGGCGGTCGGTGCGGTCGGGGTGGTGCTCGGGCTGAGCGCCGCGCCCGCGTCGGCGCACACGATCTCCGGGCCGAAACCCTCGAACTATCGCAGCCGCGTCGTCGCCATCGCGCCGTCGATACCGGGAATCAGCGCGCGCGTCGTCGACCTCGGGAGCAAGCTCGAGGTCACCAATCGCACCTCCACCGAGGTCACCGTGCTTGGTTACGAGGGCGAGCCGTACCTGCGCATCGGTCCGGCGGGCGTCTTCGAGAATCTGCGCTCGCAGGCGACGTACATCAACCGGACCCGCCTGGGGGGCAGCGTTCCGCCCGACGTCGACACCGCGCCCGACGCCGTGCCGGAGTGGAAGAAGATCTCGAGCGGTCATTCGACGAGCTGGCACGACCACAACATCCACTGGATGCAGGCGCAGCCGCCACCGGAGGTCGCGCGGACGCCCGGGAGCTTCCACCATCTCTCCCAACGGAACGTGATCCTCCGCTACAACGACCAGCGTGTCGCGATCGCGGTCGCGCTCGATTGGGTCCCGGGGCCGAGCGGTCTGCCGTGGATCGCGCCCCTCGTCGCGCTGTTCCTGCTCGGCCTCCTCGCGGTCGTCGTGACGAAGTGGTGGCGGCTCCTCCCCGCGCTGGTCGTCGTCCTGGTCGCGTCCGACATCGCCCACGCGCTCGCGTTCGAGATCCCGCGGCCCGGTGGCAATCTCACGAAGGTGCTGCAGTTCATCGGCGGCAACTTCGTGTCGATTGCGGTGTGGGCGGCCGCCATACCCACCGTCATCGGGCTCGTACGCCGCCGGGCGGAGGCGCTCTACGGCGTCGTCTTCGTCGGGCTCCTCGTGGCCTTGATCGGCGGTGCGACCGACCTCGCCGCGCTCTGGAAGTCGCAGTTGCCGGACGCCGGACCGGCGTGGCTCACACGCCTGGAGGTGGCCGTTGCGCTCGGTCTCGGTGTTGGTCTGGTCGCCGGCGCGCTCATCCGCATGGTGCGCACCCGGGCGGACGCGCCGCCGGCGGCCGAGGGTCGATGGCTGTCGCTCCTCGTTTCCGGCCTGTCCGATGCGGAGCTCGACCGGATCGCCCGAGACCTCGACACCGACGAGGTCCTGGAGGTCGCGTTCCGCGATCTCGCGGCGCGCGCCGCGCCGGTGCGCGCCGCGTTCGAGGCCGGACCGCTCGCGTTCGTCGTGACCGACGAGGAACCGGTGATGGTGTGGACGCTCGGTCGGTCGGGAGCCCCCGACGCGCTCCGGGCCGTACGCGGTCAGGTCGAGGCTCCCGCGGCCGAGATCCGCGCCCCGTTCACCGTGCTGTTGCAATTGCTCGCGGGGACGGTGATGGTCGACGACGCCCGCGCCGGATCGCGTTTGACCACGGTCGGCGACGGCGCGTTGATCGCGCAGCTCGGGCCCTACCTGGCGGAACGGGCTCCGCTCACGACGGTGGAGGGTTCGGCGCCCGCTTCTTGAATCGCTCGACGCGGTCGCGGAGCTCGGCGGCACGCGCGCGGTCGTCGCCGTCGTCCCCGCCGTGCCCGTCGTCGTCTTCGTCGGCGCGTCGGCGTCGTGCCCGCGTGGCGCGAACGCCGAGCACGGCCACGAGGACGATCCCCACCAGCACGAGTGCGATGCCCGCGATGGTCGTCGCCGACAGAACTGATCCGGACGAGTTCGAGGGGGGCGTCACACCCGCGTAGACGAACTGGTCGAGCGCCCGGCTCTGCGCGCTCGCCGGGTCGGGAGTCGATCGGGCGACGACCGCACCCGTCGCGGAACGTTGCACGACCGGGATGCCGAACGAGCCCCGGCCCGGCGCCACGACGCCGAACG
>JAUZEI010000245.1 GCA_030839105.1 Actinomycetota bacterium | reverse complement strand
CTCGGAACGTGCGGAAAGTGTGCCGGCGAACCCGAGCGACCACGCCCAGCCCGGCGTGAGCACCCGGACGTACATCGTTCTCGCCGCGATCACCGGCCTGGTGATCCTGGTGGCGTTCGCCACGCAGGTGCTCTTGGTGCATTCGTGACCAAGGACGCGCGTACGCCCCATTTCTGCGAGATGGACGACGAGAGGATTTCCCATGGCTGACGACTCGGGCCCGGTCGAGTTCGACCTCGTCATCCTGGGTGGCGGCCCCGGCGGCTACGCCGCGGCGCTCTACGGCGCGAGTGCCGGCATGAACATCGCAATGGTGGAGGAGTTGCGGGTCGGCGGAACCTGTCTGCACCGCGGCTGCATCCCCGCCAAAGAGTTGCTGCAGACCGCCGAGGTGCTGCGCACGGTGCGGGGCGCGGCCGAATTCGGGGTGACGACCTCCGACCCGTCGCTGCAGCTGGCCACCTCGCAGACCCGCAAGCAGGCGGTCGTCGATCGGCTCACGTCCGGCTTGGAGTCGTTGTTGAAGGGCCGCAAGGTGACGGTCGTCCCCGGCACGGGTGTGCTCGAACCCGACGGTCGGACGCTGCACATCTCCGACGGCACCACCATCCGCGGCCGCAACGTGCTCATCGCGACCGGCTCCCTGCCGCGCGAGCTCGCGGTCGAGGGCTTCGCGTTCGACGGTGAGCGCGTGTTGTCGTCCGAAGAGGTGTTGCAACTACCCGAGGTTCCCGCGCGGGTCGTCGTGATCGGCGGGGGCGCGATCGGATGCGAGTTCGCGTCGTTCTTCGTCGACGCGGGCTCGGAGGTCACGATTCTCGAGGTGTTGCCACAGATCCTGACGGGCGTCGACCAGCAGGTCGCGCAGACAGTTGTACGCGCGTTCCAGAAGCGGGGGATCAAGACGCACACCGGTGTGAAGGTGCTCGGCTTCGACGGCACCGCGGTGCGGTTCGAGGGCAAGAACGGCGAGGAGCAACTTCCGGTCGACAAGGTGGTCGTCTCGGTCGGCCGCCGGCCGCGCTCGGAGAACGCCGGCCTCGACGGCGCGGGTGTGAAGGTCGACGAACGCGGTTACATCGTCGTAGACGGCAACATGCGCACGAACGTCGAGGGCGTATACGCGGTCGGCGACGTCGTGGCGACGCCGCAACTCGCGCACGTCGCGTTCTCGGAAGCGGTTGTCGCGATCAAGACGATGCTCGGGGAGTCGCCCGTTCCGCTCGACTACGACAAGGTGCCGTGGGGCATCTACTGCCATCCGGAGGTTGCCTTCTGCGGCCTGACCGAGGCGCAGGCGAAGGAACGTGGCTACGACGTCCAGACGTCGTCGCATCGTTGGGGCGGCAACGGCCGTGCCCTCATCGTGGGCGAGACCGATGGCATGGTGAAGATCGTCTCCGAACGCGACGGCGCGATCCTCGGTGTGCACATTGCCGGCCCGTGGGCGACGGAACTGATCGCCGAGGCCTACCTGACCGTCAACTGGGAGGCCACCCCGGCCGATGTGGGACTGTTGATCCACGCCCATCCGACGCTGTCGGAGTTGTTCGGTGAATCC
Organism: Actinomycetota bacterium; assembly: GCA_030839105.1. Lineage (GTDB taxonomy): Bacteria > Actinomycetota > Acidimicrobiia > IMCC26256 > PALSA-610 > PALSA-610. Next base: position 3,061 of record JAUZEI010000245.1, on the reverse strand, counting down.
GTGCTCGCTCTCACCGGGCGTTCTCTGCACGGATAGGAAGTCGCGAGTTGCCATCCGGAGGAGCTCATGGACGTCACGATGCCGCAACTCGGTGAGACGGTCACCGAAGGCACGATCACGAAATGGTTCAAGCAGGTCGGTGAGCAGATCGACGCGGACGAGCCGTTGTTCGAGGTCTCGACCGACAAGGTCGACTCCGAGGTCCCCGCGCCGCAGGCCGGATTCGTCACCGAGATCGTGGTGCAGGAGGGCGAGACCGTGCCGGTCGGCGCGCGGCTCGCAGTGATCTCCGACCAAGCCGGCGGCGCGGCGGCGACTGCTCCCGCGGCGGCCGACGCGCCTGCTCCGACCGAGGCACCCGCGGCTGCTCCTGCACCGGCACCGCCGGCACCCGAGCCGGTGCCGGGCGCCTCCGCCCAGTCGACCCCGCCCGCGCCGGCACCGCCGAACATCGCGCCGGCACCGCCGAACATCGCCCCGGCTCCTGCATCCGCGCCGTCCACGTCGGCCGCGCCCAACGGGGGCGGAACGGTCACGTCGCCCATCGTCCGACGCCTGATCGAGGAACAGGGACTCGACGCCTCCGCGATCCGCGGCAGCGGCGAAGGAGGCCGGATCACGCGCAACGACGTCCTCGACGCCGCTCGGGCCCGCGGTCCGGCCGCGCCCGCGCCGGCCAGGACGCCTGCGCCCGGTCCGACACCTACGCCCGCGCCGCAGGCCGCGTCACCCCAGCCGGTCGCGCGCGCATCGGGAGACGAGATCGTCCCGTTCGACAACATCCGCCGCCGCACGGCGGAACACATGGTGCGTTCGCTCGCAACGAGCGCGCACGTCTACACGTCGGTGCGAGCCGACTTCGAGCGCATCGAACGTGTTCGCCAGGCGCACCAGGCCGAGTGGCGCGCCGAGGAGGGCTTCGCACTCACGTACCTGCCCTTCATCGTGCGCGCGTTCTGCGACGTGGTTCACGAGTACCCCTACGTGAACGCAAGTGTCGAAGGCGAGACGCTCGTCGTGCACCGTGACGTGAACATCGGTATCGCCGTCGACCTCGAATTCAAGGGACTGATCGCGCCCGTGATCCGTTCGGCCGACGGCAAGCGACTCCGCCTCATCGCCCGCGAGATCCGCGATCTGGCCGGCCGCGCCAAGTCGAAGCAACTGAGCCCGGACGACATCGTCGGCGGCACGTTCACGATCACGAACATGGGGCCCTTCGGCACCACGCAGACGTTTCCCATCATCAACCAGCCCCAGATCGCGATCATGGCGACGGACGCGATCCGCAAGGAGCCGGTGGTAGTCGACGGTCCCGACGGCGAGGACGCGATCGTCGTGCACCACGTCGGCTTCCTGTCGCTCGCGTGGGACCACCGCGCGTTCGACGGCGCGTACGCGGCTTCGTTCCTGAACGCATTGCGCGTCGAGCTCGAGACCCACGACTGGGAAGCCGAGCTGGCATGAGCAGCCAGGCGCAGAGCGGAGGCCCGGATCTCGTCGCATGTTGCACGGGTGATCGAGGGCCGGAGGTCGCAGCCGCATGAGCACCCGCGTGCGTTCGCGCTGGCTCGGAACCGTCCCCTACGCCGAAGCCGAAGCGTTGCAGCGCGCGATCCACGAGAACGCCGACACCGACTACCTGCTCTTGCAGGAGCATCCGCACGTGTACACGCTCGGGTCGAGTGCGAAGCCCGAGCACGTCCTGCGCGATCCCGCTTCCGTGGGCGCGACGCTGGTCCACGCCGATCGTGGCGGTGATGTGACCTATCACGGTCCCGGTCAGCTCGTCGGCTACCCGATCATCTCGCTCGCCGAGTGGAAGGCGGGTCAGCGCGACGTCGTCGCCTACGTCCGCCGGCTCGAAGACGTGCTGATCTCGGTCTGCACCGACTTCGGCATCGATGCCGGTCGGTCGGAGGGTTTCACCGGCGTGTGGGTGGGTGACGAGAAGATCGCGGCGATCGGAGTACGCGTCTCCCGCGGGCGTACGCGCCACGGATTCGCGTTGAACGTCGATCCCGACCTTTCGATGTTCGAGCACATCGTTCCCTGCGGCATCCGTGATCGCGGTGTGACCTCGATGGCGCGCCTGCTCGCGCGCCCGGTCGACATGCACGCCGTCGTCGATCGTGTCGTTGCCCGCTTCGCCGAAGTCTTCGAGTGCGACACCGCCGAGCGCCAGGACGTGGCGTGGCAACGACCGCCATTGCGCGCCGATGCGGGTGAGTCGGGCGGTATCACGATCGCGCTCACGCCGAAGCGCCCGGACTGGATGCGCGTGCGCGCCCGCTTCGACGACGGCTATCTCGAGCTCAAGCAGCTGGCGCGCAAGCTCGACCTCCACACCGTGTGCGAGGAGGCCGGTTGCCCGAACATCTACGAGTGCTGGTCCGACCGGACCGCGACCTTCATGATCAACGGCGATCGCTGCACGCGCGCGTGCGGCTTCTGCCAGGTCGACACGCGTAGGCCGCTCGAGCTCGACGCGGAGGAACCCCAGCGGGTGGCCGACGCGGTCGCGGCGCTCGGGCTCGCCCACGCGGTCATCACGTGCGTCGCGCGCGACGACCTCGCCGACGGCGGTGCTTCGAACTTCGCGGCAACGGTCGATGCCATCCGGGCGACGAGTCCGGGAACCGCGGTTGAACTGTTGATCTCCGACTGCAAGGGCGACGCGGCGTCGCTCGCGGCGATCTTCGAAGCTCGCCCCGACGTCCTCAACCACAACCTCGAGACGGTCGCACGCCTGCAGCGCGCGGTGCGACCCTCGGCCGGCTACGCCCGTTCGCTCGCCCTCCTCGGCCGGGCCCGCGCTGCGGGCCTCGTGACCAAGTCGGGACTGATCCTCGGCATGGGCGAGACCGAAGACGAGGTGCGGGCGGCGATGTCCGACCTGCGCGCGGTCGGCGTCGAGATTCTCACCATCGGCCAGTATCTCCGGCCCTCGGCCACGCACGTCCCCGTCGCCAAGTGGTGGCACCCGGACGAGTTCGCCGCACTGCGCGACTACGGCGAGGCGCTCGGCTTCGCCCACGTCGAGTCGGGTCCGCTGGTGCGC
>JAUZEI010000221.1 GCA_030839105.1 Actinomycetota bacterium | reverse complement strand
CCTCAATCGCGTCGCGCGCACGCGCTCCTGTTGCTGTAACGACGTGTGGCGGCGCAGGGTCCTGCGGCTCGCGACGAAGCGGACGATCTCGATGAGCCAGTCCGAGTTCGTCGTGAGTACGAGATGTTCACTGCCCGCGTCGCGGATCTGGCGTGCGATCGACTCGTGGCGAGCGCGGGCGGCCTCGGCGTAGCGCTGACGCAACGACACCGAGTTCGACTGCACGTTGATGCTGCGACCGGACTCGGTGTCGACGAACGTGAGCATTCCCGCGGCCGGAAGTGTGATCTCGCGCGGGTCGACGACCTGCACGCACAACACCTGGTGCGCGTGCGCAAGCCGCGCCACGGCCGAGCGCCACTCGGTGTGATCGAGGAAGTCGGAGATCACGATGACCTGGCCCCGACGCGGGCGAGCCCGCTCGAGTGACCGCAGTGTGGCGACGAGATCGGCGTCGGGCGCGGATCGGGTGGTGCGACGCGGCACGTCGTAGAGCTTGGAAAGGGTCGCAAGGAGCTCGGGGCGGGTCGAGCTCGGACCGAGGCGGAGGATCGTGTCGCCGCCCGCGACGAGGAGCCCGAACCGATTGCCGTGCCGCGCCGTGAGGAACCCGAACGCGGCGGCGGCTGCAAACGCGACCTCCGACTTCTCGCGCTCGCCGGTGCCGAAGCTCATGCTCGCCGATCGATCGACGACGGTCCACGTCTGCAGCTCGCGGTCGGCCTCGGTGGTGCGGATCTGCGGGGTGACGGAACGGGCGGTGAGGTTCCAGTCGATCCAGCGGGAGTCGTCGCCCGCTTCGTACGACCGCGCGCCGGCCACCTCCGACCCGGGTCCGCTCTGACGCCCGAGGAACTCACCCCGTAGGAGCCCGTCGAGACGGCGCGTGACGACGAGCTCGAGTCGCCGCAGCTCGGCCGCCTTGCGCGCGACCGATGCGACTCCCTCGGCGCGCACGACCTTCTCCGCCTCTCGGCGGGCAGCGCGTCGGTCGCCTGCCTCGCGGCCCGGCTCGTCGGTCATGCCGTGTCCTGGAGGCCGCTCTCCTGACGGGGCGTCACCTGGGGCACCGGCATGGTCGCGACGATCCGGCTGATGACGTCGTCGGTGGTCACGCCGTCGGCGAGCGCGTCGTAGGTGAGGATCAGGCGATGGCGCAGGATCTCGGGCGCCACATCGGCGACGTCCTGGGGAACGAGGAAGCGCCGGCCCCGCAGCAGCGCGAGCGCGCGTCCCGCGGCGAGCAGACCGAGTGTTGCGCGCGGGCTGGCGCCCAGTCCGATGTGCGGCGCGATCTCGGGGACCTGCCAACCGAGCGGATCACGCGTCGCCATCACGAGGCGCACCGCGTAGTCCTGCACGGCGTGGTGTATGAAAATCTCGTCGACCGCCTGCTGCAGGTCGACGAGCTGTTCCAGCGTCAACCTCTGCGTCGCCTGCGGAGGACGCACACCCATGCGCCGGGCGATCTCCAACTCCTCGACATACGTCGGCTGATTGACCACGATCTGCATCAAGAACCGGTCGCGCTGCGCTTCCGGCAGCGCGTACACACCCTCGGACTCGATGGGATTCTGGGTGGCGAGCACAAGGAACGGCGCGGGCGTGGCGCGGGTCTGGCCCGCGATCGACACGTGACGTTCCGCCATGACCTCGAGCAGCGCCGACTGTACCTTGGCCGGCGCGCGGTTGATCTCGTCGGCGAGGACGAGGTTGGCGAAGACCGGCCCCCATTCGATGTCGAACTCTTCGCGCGACGGACGCCACACGCGCGTGCCGACGATGTCGGCCGGCACCAGGTCGGGCGTGAACTGGAGCCGGGCGAAGGAACCGCCGACCACTTGCGCGAGGGTCGACACGGTCAATGTCTTCGCAAGGCCCGGCACACCTTCGATGAGGCAGTGCCCACGGGCGAGCAGGCAGAGCATGGCCCGTTCGACCATGCGATCCTGGCCGACGATCACCCGCTTCACCTCGAAGAGCGCCTCCTCCAGCCGCTCGGCGTGGCGCTTGTTGTCGTCGGCCGGCGTGCTCGGGTCGAGACCGCTCATCAGCAGAGCTCCTTTACAGCTTCTCTTGTACGACTGTTTCTCTGGTACGACGGTCAGGTTCAGTGCGAGTAGTGGTGAGCGAACCCGAGCGCAACTCTCCCGGCTCGGGCAGCGGTGACCATGATGGCCGAGCTTCCTGGGAACTGGTTGCGGACGCCCAGCGAACTTCCTGAGCGGTTCCGGTGAAGGGGGGCAGGCAGCGCGGCCGGGCTGCTGGTTCCGAGACGACCTGCTCAACAGTCCTGGAGCGCTCGCCGGAGGCGCAGGTCGGCGACCGCCGCGCCGTCGATGCGATCGAGCTCCAGAAACCGCATCAGGCGGCGCATCCCCGCCCGCAGCGCGTCCCGGAAGAGCTTCGAACCGCCGTCGGCGGGCCGCTCCAGCCAGATCCCGTTCACGACCAGCACCCCGGCGCGCCGGTCCGCCTTCAGATCGATCCGACCGGCGAGACGGTCCTGCCAGACGACGGGCATCGTGAACCGCCCGTACTCCACCAGATCGGCGCGCTTGTAGATCTCCCACACGTATTCGAAACCGAATACCGCCTTCGCCCGCCGCCGCTCGATGACGGGATCGAGCGGCGACAGAAACAAGACCTCCTCCTCGGTGGTAGGGCCGCTCGGCCTCCACGCACGCGGCACGCGGCCGGCGTCGAGGGTGTCGAGCGCGGCGACGTCGCCCGCAAGCACGAAGAAGCGACCGGGCCATCCTTCGACCTCGACCGGCGCGAGCTCGTTCGCCTCCACCATCTCCCGGGCGAACGCATCTTCCTCGGCTCGGGCGATCGGTCGGTGCAGCAACGGCCGCAACGGCCCGAGCCGCCCGATCCCGGCGAACGCGATCTGCTTGCGTAGCAGGAAGCGCTCGGTCTGCGCCTCGTCCGCCTCCGCGAGGAGATGCGCGGGCGCGACGGCCTCGGGCAACGCATAGATGCGCTCGAATCCCTCCCGATGGTGGGTCATCGCCTCGCCGGTGCGCCACAGGTAATACAGCGCGAGCGACGTGTCCTTGCTGCCGCGGTAACTCACGACCGCGCGAGTGTCGGCGGCGGCGAAGTCGCGACTCGAGACCGTGCCGCGTTCCTGCAGCACCGCTCGCATTGCGTCGATCGTGGCGGCGTGGCCTTCGAGGATCGCGTGCATGCGGGGAAGCGCACGGTTACGACGCATGATGACCCGCCAATACGGGAGCTCGATCATCGGCCTCACCGCGAGCCAGCCACCCCAGTCGAAGAACTCACGCTTCTCGTAGGCCAACCGGTGAAAGAGCCCGGGCCGGTAGTCGTTCACGCGCGCGTGCAACACCAGGTCGTGACTGCGGGCGACGATCACGAGCGGATCGAGCTGCACGTACTCGCACGCGATCATCGCGGCGCGCGTTCCCCGCAGTGCCGAGCCGCGGCGTCCCGGCCACAGACCCTGCCGGCCGAGGATGAACCGGCGCGCGGTCCGGTTGGAGATGTGGATCGGGTCGGTCACGGCTCGGCCCGTCGGAGGGTAGGGGAATTCGTCGGGCGACCGTACTGCGAAGGCGCCGAAGTGCCGGCAAGCCGCGGATCCGGGTCCGGGGGCGGCCCGAAGGGGCTCCGAGGCGCCGAAAACCGCTTCTTTCCGGTCCGCCGTCCGTCGAACAGACCTCGCCTATGCAGCTGTCGCCGACCGGATACCCGCGCGTGGTGCCGATTCTCGGGAGACGGATGACCGGCGCGACCCGAAGTGGGAACCGGTAGTGGACCTCGCCGCGCGACCGACGACGGTCCTGTTCGTCGCGCTCGACCAACCCGAAGCGACCGCGACGCGGTTCGAGACGATGTGCGCGGAGTATGCACCCGACGAGTTCGAGGTGGCCGACGCGCTCACCTCGGCCGAGGCGCTCGTTCACCTCGAGTGCACACCGACCGATTGCGCGGTGGTGTTCGTACGAGGCGCCGAGCCCGAGAGCCTGGTCGTCGTCGAGTCGATCGCGGCTCGGGTTCCCGGAGTCGCGCTCGTGGTGCTCACCGACCTCCCCGACGACCGGCTCGGTATCGCGACCGTGCACGCCGGGAAGATCGACTTGCTCGCCCAGGACACGCTCGACGCCAAATTCTTCGTGACCTCGGTACGCCACGCCATCCTGCGCAAGCACTTCGAGGTCGCGCTCGACGAGGTCCAGGCGATGGCGAAGATTGGCAGTTGGGAAGCCGACCTCGCAGCGAACACGGTGTCGTGGTCTCCCGAGCTCTACCGTCTGCTTGGGGTGAGTCGCGAGACGCCCGTCACGTACGCCGATCTCATCGACCGCATCCATCCCGACGACCGTGAGGCGACGGTGCAGGTGCTCGGCGCCTCTCTCACCGACGACAGCCCGTTCGTCGTCGAGCACCGCGTGCTGCGCCCCGACGGAACGACACGTTGGCTGCGCGCCCGGGGACACGTCGAGTTCGACGCGGACGGACACCCGGCTCATCTCTTCGGGACTGCGCAGGACATCACCGACCAACGCGTCCTGGCCGACGCGCTCGTCCACCAGGAGCTC
>JAUZEI010000215.1 GCA_030839105.1 Actinomycetota bacterium | reverse complement strand
GCCAATCTCTCGCAGCCGCGCGACCGCGGTTTCGATGACGCCGTTCGCGAGCCCACGATGACCGGCGTGGACGACGCCGACCGCATCGTCGCACGCGATGACGAGAGGCGCGCAGTCGGCCGTCACGATCGCGAGCGTGAGCCCGCGGGTCGCGGTGACGACGGCATCGGCGACGGGTGCCGGTTCGCGTCCCGGCGGCGGCGCCGCATCGGCCACGTAGACCTCGTTGCCATGCACTTGGCGCAGCCACACCCAGCCCCGCGCGCCGGCGCCGCTCGTCGAAGCGCCCAGGGCGGCTCGATTGCGGGCGACCACGTCCGGGTCGTCACCGACGTGATCTCCTACGTTGCCGTGCGGCCGGCCGGAACACCACACGCGCGCCGGCCCCACGCGGGCCTCGACGAACGGCGGGGCCGAGAGGCCCCCGAACCTCACCGCAGAAATTCGGGAACGTCGAAGTCGTCGTCGCCGAGGTCGAGCGCATCCTCACCGGCGAGCGAGTCTTCGTCGTTCAGCTCGAGCGAGTACGCCGACTTGCGAGCGCCGCTCGCCTCGCCTTCGTAGCGATCGAATCCCGCCGCGATGACCGTGAGCCGAACCTCGTCGCCGAGCGCGTCGTCGATGACGGCACCGAAGATGATGTTCGCGTCGGGATGCGCGGCCTGGCCGATAATCTCGGCGGCTTCGTTGAGCTCGAACAGGCCGAGATCCGAAGGTCCGCTGACGTTGAGCAGGATGCCGCGGGCACCTTCGATGCTCGCCTCGAGGAGCGGGCTCGAAATCGCAGCGCGCGCGGCCGTGACGGCGCGACCGTCGCCCGACGCGTAGCCGACGCCCATGAGCGCGGATCCCGCGTTCGTCAGGATCATCTTCACGTCGGCGAAGTCGGTGTTGATCAGACCGGGCGTGGTGATGAGGTCGGTGATTCCCTGCACGCCCTGCAACAGCACTTCGTCGGCCATCTTGAACGCGTTCAACATCGACGTGCGTTCGTCACTCACCTGGAGGAGACGCTCGTTCGGGATGATGATGATCGTGTCGACTTTTTCCTTCAGCTTCGCGATGCCCGACTCGGCTTGCACCGAACGCCGGCGGCCCTCGAAACCGAAGGGCCGCGTCACGACGCCGATCGTCAACGCGCCGATCTGCTTCGCGATCTCCGCGACCACCGGTGCGCCACCCGTACCGGTGCCGCCGCCCTTGCCCGCGGTGATGAACACCATGTCGGCGCCCTTCAACACCTCTTCGATCTCTTGGCGGTGCTCCTCGGCGGCCTGCTGACCGATCTCGGGATCGGAGCCCGCGCCGAGCCCCCGGGTGAGCGTGCGACCGATGTCGAGCTTCACGTCGGCGTCGGACAAGAGGAGCGACTGCGCGTCGGTGTTGATGGCGATGAACTCGACACCTTTCAGTCCGGCGTCGATCATGCGGTTGACGGCGTTACAGCCACCGCCGCCGACACCGACGACCTTGATCACCGCGAGGTAGTGCTGCGGAGCGCCGAGCATGTGAAGCCTTCTTCCTTCTCCCCGTGACCCGGGGCCACTGATCGCGTGCTCACGAGCATGACGTGCTCGTAGGCCTGCGACCGGCATCTCTGCGAAAATCCCTGTCGGATCACCGCCGGAGTGTGAAGCTCAAGTTGAGGTTGACATTTATGTCAACCTGTGCTTCGCGTCGAGACTGTACCGGAGCAGGCAGTACGAATCAATCATGCGACGTCGGCCGGTCGGGCGTCGACACGTCGATATAGGCGAACGGACGGCCGCCGCGTAACTCCAGCACCGCCAACGCGGACGCCGCTTTGGCATCGAGATCCTCCGTGCTCCCCAGGAGAATCCGCCCGCCGCGCGTGACGTGCAGCGCGACGCCACTTCCGCCGACGTCGACCGCGTCGATCTGGCGCGCCAGTGCCGCGGGCAGTCGCCCGACGAGACCGGCCGCGTCGGGTGGCGCGAGCAGCTCGCCGACATTCGGAGGCCGGCGCACGCCGCGCACCTCGACCGCGCCGGCGGGCGCGGCACGGGCCCGGGCGATCACGTGACCGTTCGAAGCCACAAGGATGACGCCGCCGCCAACGCGCACGTACGCCGCCGCCGAGTACTCGACCACTGCGATCTTCAGCGTTCCCGGAAAATCGCGTTTCACCGTCGCCCGTTCGACCCACGGAAGTTGTTCCAGGTGGCGCGTCGCCGCGCCGGTGTCGACGAACACGAGATGGTCGTGCACGTGCACACCCGATGCAGCGCGCAGCTGCGCCGCGGTCGTGTGTTGCGCGCCGACCACCTCGATGCGGTCGACGTCCAGAAGGGGGGAGGTGACGGTCAGGAATGTGATGCCGCCGGTGCAGATGACACTCGACACAACGAGCAGGATGCGTAGCCGGCGTCGACCCGCTTCGCGGCGGACCTCGATGAGGCGTTCGCGGATCCGCGGATTGATCCGCGGGGCCTCGGGCGGACGAGTGGGTGTGGGTGTCGTCGTCATCCTCCGACCTCCTGGGTCGTGTCGGCGAAACCGATCAGCTGCAACTCGAGCTCGAGCCGCACACCTGTCGTGGCCTCGACGCGCGACTGCACCAGCCGTACGAGGGCGAGCACGTCGTCGGCGTGCGCGCCGGGTGATGCCGCGAAGAAGTTCGCGTGCTTCTCCGAGACCATCACTCCCCCGACGCGTAACCCCTTGCACCCGGCGGCCTCGATGAGCCGACCGGCGGCATCGCCCGGCGGATTGGTGAAGACGGAGCCGGCGTTCTGCCCGCCGGGTTGGTGCTCGCGTCGCCACCGGACGATCTCGTCGATGCGACGGTCGCAGACCGCAGGGTCTTCCGGGGTACCGGCGAAGGTGGCCGACAGCGCGAAGTCGCGACTGCCCAGTACCGACCGGCGGTAGCCGAGACCGAGCGCGTCGGCACCGAGCTCGCGCATGCCACCACCGCCGAGATCCAGAACCCGGACCGAGACAAGGGCATCGGCTGTCTGCGCCCCGTGGCCACCGGCGTTCATCCGAACCGCACCCCCGACGCTGCCGGGAATGCCGACGAAGAATTCGAGGCCGCCGATACCCGCCTTCGCGGCCTGGCGCGCAAGCACCGGGAGCGCGACCGCGCTGCCGGCGCCGACCCGGGCGGCGGCCGGATCGACATCAAGACGTTCGAAGTCGCCGCCCGGAACGAGCGCGACGCCGGCGAAACCGCGGTCGGCGATCAACAGGTTCGAACCGCGACCGATGATCAGCACGGGCACGTCCGGCTGCGTCGCCAGCACCGCGGCAACGTCGTTCGCGTCGGATTCGCTGTTGACGCGCACGAGAACGGCCAACGGGCCACCGCATCGATACGTGGTCAGCGGAGCCGAAGGCGCACCGCGCTCGACCCGGCCCGGGAGGCGCGCCCCGATCGCCGTGGCGACGGAGTCGAGGTTCATGCCCCGACGCCCAGCCACACGTCGGGCATCGTCGTGAGGTCGCCCGCACCCAGCGTCAGGACCAGGTCGCCGGGCCGCGCGTACCGCTCCGGAACCACGGCGAGATCGACCGGACGCGGGAGGTACGCGACGGCGAGCTCCGGATGGTGATCGAGCACGACGTGCAGGATCAGACGGCCGGAGACGCCGGGGATCGGCGTCTCCCCCGCGGGATAGACGTCGGTGAGGACGAGCGTGTCGGCGGCGGAGAACGCGTCGGAGAACTGCGGGCCGATCGATGCCGTGCGGGTGTAGCGGTGGGGTTGGAAGACGACGATGACCCGGCGCCATGGTCCTTGTCGCGCCGCCGCGATCGCGGCCGCGACCTCTGTCGGGAGATGCGCGTAGTCGTCGATGTAGGTCACGCCGTCGCGCTCGCCGCGGTACTGGAAGCGGCGGGCGACGCCGCCGAATGCCGCGAGCGCCCGGACCGCGGGCTCGAAGTCCACGCCGATCTCGCGCGCGATCGCGATGGCGCCGGCGGCGTTGGTCGATGCCTTCACGCCGGCCGGAACCGTGATCGACACCGGTGAGGCGCCGTCGACCGTCAAGGTGAAGCGGCACCCGCGTCCGTCGACGACCTCGTCGGCGATGCGGTAGTCGGCCTCGGGGTCGAAGCCGTAGGTTCGGATCGAGTGTTGCTCCCGCGCGAGCCGCCGGGCGACCGGGTCGTCGGCAGAACACACCACCGGGCCCTCGACCGAGGCGATGAAGCGCTCGAACGCGAGCACCAACCCCGCGAAATCGCCGTAGTGATCGAGATGGTCGGGTTCGATGTTGGTCACCAGAGCCGCTTCGGCCGCGAGATGCAGGAAGGTGCCGTCGCTTTCGTCCGCTTCGACGACGAGCCACTCCCCGTCCCCGAACGCGGCGTTGCTCCCGACTTCGTTCACCTCGCCGCCGATGACGAAACTCGGCGACCAACCGGCGCTGCGCAGGACCAGCGCGAGCATCGATGCCGTCGTGGTTTTTCCGTGCGAACCGGCGACCGCGATCGTGCGCCGGGTCCGGGTCAACGCCGCGAGTGCCGCGGATCGGTGCAACACCGGGATGCCGAGACGATCGGCGGCGACGAGCTCGACATTCCGGCGCGGGATCGCAGTCGAATAAACGACCGCGTCGGCGCCGGGGGGAACATGCTCGGCGCGGTTGCCGACGTGCACGTCGACGCCCGCCGCGGCCAGCCGTTCCAGCACGGCTGCACTCTTGATGTCGGACCCGCTCACGTTGTGACCCATGCGAGCGAGCACGAGGGCGATCGCGCTCATGCCGGCGCCCGCGACACCGACGATGTGGATCCGGCGCGGTTGCGCGAGGTCGAGCACCGGCGTCCCGCTCCGGGCCTCGGAGGCGCCGGCCGTCACCGGGCGTGCTCCTCGACGAGATCGGCCAGCCGCTCGGCGGCATCGCGGCGCCCGAGCGCGTGCGCGGCGCGCCCCATTTGCGAGAGGCGATCGGGATCGTCGAGGAGATCGGAGACGGCGCGAGCGAGGTGCGCGGCGTCGCACGCCTCGTCGCGCAACATCACCGCGGCCCCGGCCCGTGCCAGCGTCTGCGCGTTCCGCGTCTGATGATCGCTCGGCGCGCCGGGCAACGGAACGAGGATCGCCGGGAGACCGACCGCGGTCAGCTCGGCGATCGTTCCCGCGCCCGACCGGCACACGGCGACCGCCGCTTTGGAGTAGAGGCGATCCATGCGTTCCTCGTAGCCGACGAGCTCGTACTGCAAGGAGTCGCCGGCGCGGCGTGCTGCGGCGAGCTCGGCCGTACACGTCTCGATATTGCGCGGACCACAGACATGACGCACCGCAAGGTCGCTGCGATCGCGCCACACGTCGTAGCAGCCGAGCGCGGCCCGGTTGATCGTCCGCGCCCCGTGCGCACCGCCGAACACCGCGATCAAGGCCGGACCGGGGGCGTGCTCGCGCTCGAGTCGGGTGAACACGGCTCGAACCGGATTGCCGGTGAGGGTCGCGCCCGGCAGCGGAGTGTCCGGCAACGAGACGGCCGGACGCGCACCGAGCCGCACACCGAGCCGGTTGGCGAGGCCCGGGGCCGCGTCCTGCTCGTGGACGACGACCGGCACGCGCAGGAGTCGGGCCGCGAGCACGCACGGGAACGACGCATAGCCGCCGAATCCGACCACAACTCGCGGCCGGTAGCGCCG
>JAUZEI010000208.1 GCA_030839105.1 Actinomycetota bacterium | reverse complement strand
GTCCGTCCCAGCGATCGACGAAGTCGTTGCGGATGGCGCGGCCGGAGACACCATCGGGCCACGGCATGCCGAGCGCGAGGTCGAAGACGTCGGTGAGCACCGTGTCGTCGCCGGTGGCCTCCATGATCCGGGCCTTGTACGCGTCGGAGACGCCGCACTCGTCGGTCGCGAGGAAGCGCGTGCCGATCCACACGGCTTCCGCGCCGAGCATCAGCGCGGCCGCGATCCCGCGTCCGTCGGCGATGCCACCGGCAGCTACCACCGGAACCGGCGCGACCGCGTCGACGACGCGGGGGACGAGCGGCAACGTCGAGATCATGCCCGTGTGGCCGCCCGCTTCAGTGCCCTGCGCCGTGATCACGTCGACACCGCAATCGGCGGCGCGGCGCGCGGCTTCGACCGTGCGCACCTGACACATCACGATCGCGCCCGCGGCGTGTGCGTCCCCGACGAACGGAGCCGGGTCGGAGAAGGAGTGCGCGACGATGCGGACGCCTTCGCGCAGCGCGGCGGCCATCAGCTCGGCCGCGTTCGGGAGGTGGCTGATGAAGCCGACGCCGAAGGGACGATCGGTCAGCTGCCGCGCGATCCGGATCTGCTCGACCAACCACTCGGCGCCGCCGACCGTCGTTCCGCCGATGAGGCCCAGGCCGCCCGCTTCGGAGACGGCGGCGGCCAGCCGAGCGGGCGCGTCGCCACCCCCCATTGGCGCGTTGAGCACGGGATGGTCGATGCCGAACAGCTCCGTCAGCCGCGTCTGCAACATGGCGTCACGCCCTTTCGGTCATCGATCCGATCGATCTCGTCGGCCGTCGTCGAGCCGGTCGAGGTTGGCCCACAGCGACCGTATGCGCGGGGCGAGGCGCCGCAGCTCTTCGAGGTGCACGCCACTCAACTGCCGGAGCCGGCGCGCGCCGAGCGGCGTCAGACCGAGGCGCACCACTCGATGGTCGGTCGGGTCGACATGACGAACTACCAGTCCCGCCTCGGCCGCGCGATCAACGAGGCCGACGACGCTGTGGTGCCGAAGCAACAACGACTCCGAGATGTCGCCGATCGTCGGCGCGGTGCCGCCCACATGGCCGCGAATGGCGAGGAGGAGCTGGTGCTGCGCGGGCGTGATGCCGACCCCCGTGGCCTGCTGCTCACTCCAGTGCAGGAACTGGCGTAGACCGGTGCGCAGCTCGAGCAGGCGCCGGTAGTCGTCGTCATCGGGACCAGAATCGTCGTGCGTTCGCGAGCTCGTCGACTGCCGGGACATACTGATATCGTACTACGATATGTTTTCGGGCCGCGTCATTCGGCGGTACTTCGACCGAGGGATCTTGGGCATGTCACCCGCGCTCCTCGGAGCGACGGTGGTCGTGGGACTCGCCGGCGGAGCGATCGGCGCGCTGTACCTCCTCGCGATCCATCTCCTGCAACACGCACTGTGGCCCGACTCCGTCAGCAGCGCCGCGGAGTTCGTCGTGTTGGGTGCGACGGGCGTCGCGGTCGTCGTGATCGCGCGCGTGCTCGGCAGTCCGGGCGACGTGGAATTGCTCGTCGACAACATCCACGTCTCGGGTGCTGCGAGCGACGTGCATACGTTGCGATCGCTCATCCCCATGTCGGTGCTCACGATTGCGGTGGGCGGCGCCGCGGGACCCGAGGCACCGCTGGTCACGACGTGCGGCACGCTCGCGGGCTGGTTCGCGAACAAGCGTCGTCTCACCGTCGACGAGGGACGCTGCGTCACCATCGCCGGCATGGCAGCTGCGTTCACAGTGCTCTTCGGCGCGCCGCTCGGCTCGGCGATCTTCGCGTTGGAGATACTCCATCGCCGCGGCATGCAGTACACCGAAGCACTGCTCCCCGCCATCGTCGGTTCGCTGATGGGCTTCGTGTGTTACGTGGCGATCACCGGCGCCGACCTCGTACCGGCGTGGCGAATCCCCGAGGTCGCGCGCCTGCATGCCGGCGACCTGCTCTGGGCGGCCGCCGCGGGTGCCGCCGGTGCGCTCATCGCGGTCGTGTTCACGTATCTCACGCTCGGCCTGCGATGGCTCTTCCGCGCCGTCCCCGCCGTGGCGCGCCCGATCGTCGGCGGACTCGGCCTCGCTTCGCTCGCGCTGTGCTCCCCGTATGCGCTCACCTTCGGCGAGGTACAGACCGGCCACGTGCTCGCCACGCGCATCGGGGTCGGCGTCCTTGCGCTGGCGGTCGCGGCCAAGCTCGTGGGCACCTCGCTCACCGTCTCCTCGGGCTGGCCGGGAGGATTCATCATCCCGCTGTTCTTCGTCGGCGCGACCGTCGGCCAGCTGACGCATCACGCGTTCGCGGCTGCACCGGTCGGCGTGATTTGCGCCGCGCTCATGGTCGCCGCCAACGTCGGCGTCACGAAGACGATGCTGGGGTCGACGCTGATCGTCACCGAGATGGGCGGGCTGCGCCTGCTCCCGACCACGCTGATCGCGGCCACGATCGCATTCGTCCTGACGAGCGAGGTCGGATTGATCCACTCACAACGCGAGCGCAGCCCGCGCGCTCCTGCGTAGGAATCGGCCGCGCCGCGGCCGCTCGTGCATCGAACTCGGTGCTCCTCACCGGCGGCGCCGCAATCGCGTGGCTGCAGCGCTACGTGAAGCGGAGCACCTCGGTGAACACAGGTCCGCGTTTCGACATGGTCGATCAGAACGGGAGGACATCGCGTTCACCGCGCACCCGGGCACGTCCGTCACGTTGCAACTGGTCGCGACCACAACCGCCTACGCGCAACCTCGACTCGGCGGGAGCATCACGTTCGACGCGATCGACGTGAGCCTCCCGGTCGCCGCCGGTTTGGCGGCCAGGTAGCCGTCAGCCCGGGACCGGTGGATAGAAGGTCATCGACGTGAGCCGGGGCGCGTAGACATGCAGGCTGAAGGCGCGCCGGCGGCCGAGGTTCGCGACGTCGTGCACGTGATCCTCGGGGATGGCCAGCGTCGTGCCCTGCGTGATGTGCCGGATGCGTTCCTCGGGCTCCGTCGGGTTCGGGCGGTACGACTCCGTCAACGTTCCCTGCAACACGTGCACCGCACCGTGCGAGCCGCCGTGATCGTGCGGGCCCACCCGGCTCGACCCGTCCCACGCGATCAACCACGCGTCGGCGTCGGGGGTGTCGAGCACTCGGGTCCAGGCCCGCTCCCCGGGCGCGAAGGTCAGTGTGCGGGCGCGGGCCAGCAGCGCGCGACGGTTCCGGAGAAGCTCCGAAGCCAGGCTCAGGGGAAGGAGCGCGCGATCGTCGACAGCGTTCGTGAGCACGGGCGTCACTCGATCCCGGCCGTGATGCCGCCGAGCGGCGCACGCCGGAGGGACGCGCATGCCCCGGCGCCGGTCACCACTATCGGCTCGACCGCGCGCCGGCCCCGTACCTCTCTGGTCAATCGCCTGCTCCCCAGGAAACTCTACTATTTCGATTGACAAACTAAAGTAACGCGGAGCGCGGCGTCAAGTCACAGCGCGCGAAGGGCAGCGACCCGCCATTGACCGGTCGTTACCGGAATGTCAGCTGAAGAGCTCGCCCCGCAGTTGCACCGATCGGAAACCGTCGGGGCCCACGGGAATGTCGCCCGCGATCGTCACCCGCTCGACGCGGCGGTCGAAGTCGCTCGACGCCAGGTCGACGGGACCGAGGTGGGCGGTGGCCCGGTTGTCCCAGAAGGCGAGGCTGTCAGGCTCCCACCGGAACCGGACGCTGAACTCGGGCCGTGCGATCTGGTCGAAGAGCAGGTCGAGGAGATAGCGGTTCTCGCGGTCGGTGACTCCGACGAGGTAGCGCGTGAACGACGGGTTCACGAACAGTGCGCGCTCCCCGGTGACGGGATGCACGCGCACGACCGGGTGCACGGCCGACGGCGGCGGCTGGTTCGGGTCGTATCCCTCACGCGTCTCGCCCGTGAGGCCGTGCCAACGGTGAACCGCCTGCAGATGATCGACGAGCTCCCGGATCGGCTCCGAGAGCTCTTGGTACGCGGCGACGAGATTCGTCCAGAGGGTGTCACCGCCGTAGGGCGGCACGACCGCACCCCGCAGGACCGATGCAAGCGCCGGGTTCGCGACGAACGTGATGTCGGTGTGCCAGCCCGTCTGCGTCAGACGCGGCGGTGCGAATCGCGCGCGCTCCTGACCATGACCGAAGAGCTTCTTCTCCTCGCGCGAGTCGACGACGTAGATCTCCGGCTTGTCGACGAGACCGGGCTCGATCGGGTGCGCGGGCGTGAGCTCGCCGAAGTTGCGAGCGAAGTCCATCTGCTGGTCGTACGAGATCGGCTGGTTGCGGAAGAACAACACTTTCCAGCGCACGAGCGCGTCGCCGATCTCGGCAACCGCGTCGCCGTCCAGCGGTTGGCGGAGATCGATGCCGTCGATTTCGGCGCCGATGACACTCGTCACCGGCCGCACCTCGAGCTTCCGGTTCGCCGCATGGATCGTCATCGCTTCGAAGCCTTCCGGTCGTTGATGCGGCGATCGTCTCGGAGGCGACGCCCGCTCTCGCACGTGTCACGCTAGACCCGAACCACCGCAACCCCACCGGGAGTCGGCGGGTCACGGAGGTTCTACCGCCAACTCCCTAGCGGCGCAGCGGGCGGCGCCCGGAGTGCGAACGTCGCATCTCGGCCCGCATCAGGTCGTGGATGCGCGCCCGCGGCGCCCGGCGCGGCGGGGCGTGCGTGCCCATGACGATCAGCCGCCAGACCCGGGCCCGGTGCGGACGGAACGGCTCGAGCAGTTCCAGCATGCGGGCGTCGTCGGCCCGCGGCTCACGCGCGAGCGCAAAGGCGACGTGACTCGGGAGGTGCCAGTCGCCGAGCGGGATTGCGTCGGCGTCGGCGGAGACGAGATGAGTGAGGTGGGCCGCGGTCCACGGTCCCACTCCGTTGACGGCGCGCAGCCGGCGGTCCAGGGTCACGACATCGACCGCGGCCGCCCGGTCGAGCCGATCCGAAACGCATGCGACGCGGCGCACTGTCTCGGAGCGGCGCGCCTCGACTCCGAGATGTCGCCACTCCCAATCGGGAAGGTGCGCCAACACGGTTGGCGCGGGCGGCACCATGAGCGCGGGGGTGGGGCCGGCGCCGGGCGCCGGTGTTCCGTGGCGCCGCAACAACGCATGCCACGAGTGCCGGGCCTCGCGCGACGTGACGCGCTGCTCGAGGATCGTCGGCACCGCGACGTCGAGGACGCACGCCATCCGAACGAGTCGCATCCCGCGCGCGCGCCGGTGCAGCGCGGCGACAAGCGGGTGCGTCGGACGAAAGTCGTGCACGGTGTCGGCGACGCCCGAGATGCCGGGCGCGTGTTCGACGGCCCACGATCGTCCCGGGCCCCACGCGTCGACGGTCACCGTTGACTCGGCGCGTTGCGCGTGCACGCGGAATGTCACCGGTCCGTCGGGCGAGTTCATCGCGTGCCAGAACGTGTCACCGTCGAGGTGACTCGTCGGGTCGAAGCGACCGCGCGTCAACCCGCCGAACGTGAGAGGCACGTCGAACGGCTCCGGACACGGCAACGTCCGGGTGGCGACGGGCACCTGCCGATCCTACGTACCCGCGTCAGGAGGAAAACGGAGTCCTCGACCCATCCCACTTACGGGGTGCGGGGGGTGGACCGGGCCTGGAGTTGGGGTGCGC
>JAUZEI010000190.1 GCA_030839105.1 Actinomycetota bacterium | reverse complement strand
TATCGCCACCATCATCGGCATGCAGACGTTTCTCATCATCGGCGGCGTCACGCGCGTCATCCCGCTCACCGGCATCTCGCTGCCGTTCGTCTCCTACGGCGGATCGTCGCTGATCGCGAACTTCGTGCTCCTCGCGATCCTGATGCGACTCTCCGACGACTCCGCGCGCGTCCAGACTCCCGTCGGGGAGCATCCGGCCGGCGCGCTCGCGGGTGCACCATGAACACGGGCATCCGGCGCGTCGGCATCGCGGTGGTCGTGCTCTTCGTAGGTCTCGTTGCCCAGCTCACGTATCTCCAGGTCGGACGCAGCAGCCAGCTCGCGAACACCGCCGCGAATCCACGCAAGTTCTTCGCAGACCTCCGACGCGATCGCGGACCGATCGAGACGGCCGACCGCACCGTCGTCGCGTTCTCGGCACCGACGACCGACGAGTACAAGCATCAGCGGGTGTACCCCAAGGAAACCGCCGCGCTGTTCGCCAACGTCGTCGGTTACCAGTCGATCCAACACGGCACCGTCGGCGTCGAGAACACCTACTCCTCGCAGCTCGACGGACGAACCTTCGACCAGCAGCTGAAGAGCCTCGCCGACGCCTTCGCCAACAAACAGCCGGTCGGCACGGTCGTGTTGACGATGTCGAGACTCGCGCAAGGTACGGCCGCCTTCGCCTTGGGCGGCAAGCGCGGCAGCGTCGTCGTGCTCGACGTCGCCACCGGCGGCGTGCTCGCCGCGTACTCGAATCCCACGTTCGATCCCAACCCGCTCGCGTCGCACGATCCGGCGAAGGTCAAGGACGCGTTCACGCTCCTCACCAAGGATCCGGAGAATCCTCTGCTCGCGCGCGCGTGGCGCGAGCTCTATCCGCCGGGTTCCACGTTCAAGACGGTCACCGCGTCGATCGCGCTGCAGAACGGTGTCGACGTCAACAAGACTTTCCCGGTCCTCGACCGGATCCCGTTGCCGCAGACCAACGGCGTCACGCTCGCGAACTTCGGCGGCGAGCGGTGCGGTGGGAGCCTGCTCGATGGGTTCATCATCTCGTGCAACACGACGTTCGCGCAGGTTGGCTTCGACCTGGGCGAGAAGTTCGCGACGGGCATCCCGCGCTTCGGTGTCCAGACCGCTCCGCCGAGCGAAGACGGATCGGGCATCGATCCGCCGATCGTCGCGAGCACCGGACCGCTGCCCGGCACGTTCCAGCAAAACCAACCCAGGTTCATGCAGGACGCGATCGGGCAGAACCAGGTGCTCGTGCCGCCTATGGAGATGGCACTCGTCGCGGAGGCCATCGCGAACCAGGGCGTGATCCTGCAACCGCACGTCGTCGACTGCGTGCTCGACCCGAACGACAAGGTCGTGTCGCGCGTCGGCGTGCAGCAGTACAAGCGCGCGGTCGACCCCGCGACCGCCGCCACGATGACGCAGTTCATGCTCGGCGTCGTCAACGATCCACGCGGTACCGGTACCGCCGCCCAGATCCCCGGCGTGCAGGTCGCCGGCAAGACCGGGACCGCAGAGACCGCTGCGGGCCAGAACCCTCACGCGTGGTTCATCTCGTTCGCACCCGCCGACCACCCGAGATACGCGGTCGCCGTTCTCGTCGAACACGGCGGGTCCGACTCGGCCGAGGCCACCGGCGGTCGCGTCGCGGCCCCGATCGCGAAGCAAGTGCTCCAGACGTTGCTGTCAACTGCAGCGCCTACCTCGCCGTGTGGTGGGCAACCGGGTAGTCCGTGAGACGACAGATAGGGTTTTCGCAACCATGACGCTGGTCGGTCGGGTCTTTTCGAGCCGCTACGAGATTCAGCGCGAGATCGCGCAAGGCGGGATGGCCGAGGTCTATCTCGCGCACGATCAGTTGCTGAACCGCCCGATTGCGCTGAAGGCGCTGTTTCCCGAGTACGCGCGCGAGCCGTCCTTCGTCGAGCGGTTCCGGCGGGAGGCGCAGGCCGCCGCGAACCTCAACCACCCGAACATCGTCGCGATCTACGACTGGGGTCAAGAGGACGGCACGTACTTCATCGTGATGGAGTACGTCGAGGGCCGGGCGCTGCGCGACCTCATCCGGTCCGAAGGGCCGCTCGATCCCAACCAGGCCGCGGAGATCACGGCCGAGATCGCCTCCGCGCTCGCGTTCGCGCACCGCAACGGCGTCGTGCACCGCGACGTGAAGCCGGGCAACGTCCTGCTCACGCGTTCCGGCACCGTGAAGGTCACCGACTTCGGCATCGCGCGCGCCGGTGCGAGCGACGGCCTCACCCAGACCGGTTCGGTCATGGGAACGGCTACCTACTTCTCCCCCGAACAGGCCCAGGGCCTTCCCGTCGACGGCCGTAGCGACGTGTACGCGCTCGGGGTGGTCCTGTACGAGATGGTCACCGGGGTCGCGCCCTTCACCGGCGACTCTCCCGTCTCGGTCGCGTACAAGCACGTGCGCGAGGAGGTCGTGGTGCCGTCGGAACGCAATCCCGACGTTCCGCCCGACCTCGAGCACATCATCGTCACCGCGCTCGCCAAGGCGCCCGAGAACCGCTACCAGACCGCCGACGACATGCGCTCCGACATCCTGCGCTTCCGGCGCGGCCGGCCCGTCGTCGGCGCACCGCTGACGGCGCTCGCCGTCGATCACCCCACGCCCGCCGCCACCGAGGCGGTCCGCACGACTTCCGGCGTCGGCGCCGGGGCCGCGGCCGCCGCATACGGCGCAACCGTCGTGACCCCGCGGGTCGACGACCGCGGGCGCATCACCGGCGCCACGCCGATACCGCGCAAGCGTCGCAACACCGCGCTCGTATGGATCCTCACGCTGGTGGGGCTCGCGGCCGTCGTCGGCGCGATCTTGTTCGCGGCGGTCAAGCTCGGCGGATCGCAGGCGACGGTCACCGTTCCCAACGAGGTCACGAAGAAGGTCGGCGTCGCACAGCAGGACCTCACCAACAACCACCTCCGCGCGACCGTGCAACGAGTGAACAACGCAACCGTCCCGGTCGATGTCGTCGTGCGTCAGGACCCGGCCGCCGGCAAGAGCGCGTCGCGCGGCTCGAACGTCACGCTGTTCGTCAGCAGCGGCACCGCCACGAAGGTGATCCCCTTCGACATCACTACCGGGCGCACCGCCGAGGACGTCTCGGCGGAGCTGACCGCGCTCGGCTTCGTCGTGAAACGCCAGGATGCGTCGAATGGCGCGCCGGTCGGCAACGTGTTCGACAGCCTGCCGAAGCCGGGAGCGACCGCGCCGGTCGGATCCGACGTGACAATCCTCGTGTCGTCCGGGCCCGCGCCCGTCGCGGTGCCCCGGGTGAAGGGGCTCACGCAGGACGAGGCCGGCCGGCAGCTCGAACAGGCCGGTTTCACCAATCTCAATCCCGTGCAGGAAGCGAGCGACACGGTGAACACCGGGCAGGTCATCCGCACCGACCCGCCGGCCGGACAAACGGTGCCGCTCGACACCAGGATCAACATCTACGTGTCGACCGGCAAGCAGAAGGTGCAGTTGCCGGGCGAGATCGGCAAGACCGAAGCCGATGCCCGGGCCGATCTCGTGGCCAAGGGCTTCAACGTGTCGACACTGAATCGGATCGACGACGCCAACGTCGGCAAGGTCGTCGACCAGAACCCGAACGGCGGCACCCAGGTCGACCCGAACACCTCCGTGGTGCTCACGATCGGCATCCCGTCGTCGACACCGACGAGCACGACGTCGACGACCGCGAGCACGGGTACCACCTGATCGTGATCGCCCGCGCGCTCGCCGGCTGGTACCGCGAGTTCGGGCGCCACACGTTGGCGTGGCGCGCGACGCGCGATCGCTGGACGGTGCTGGTGTCCGAGGTGATGCTCCACCAGACGCAGGTACCGCGCGT
>JAUZEI010000168.1 GCA_030839105.1 Actinomycetota bacterium | reverse complement strand
GCTCGGGTTCCTTCGGGATCGGGACGTTGGGGTCGGGATCGAAACAGATCCAGGGCTTGCCCGGCTCGGTGAACTGGGGCACGAATTTGTTGTTCACGATTTTCAGTACCGAAGCGCAGGGGTACTTCCCCTGCACCGAAGGGTTGTTCGTCGGATCGATGTGCTGCCTGGTCCAGTCGATCGGCACGATCAGTCCGCCGGGCGACTCGGCCGTCTGGGTGTTGAGCGCGTCGATCACCTTCTGCTTGGTGAACTCCGGGCCCGCGAGCTTCAACCCGTCGAGGAACATCGCGCCCATGATCCAACCCACCTCGGTGAGCTCGACGGGTTTGATGCTGTGCTGTGACATCGTGTCGAGGAACTCCTTGGTGGCCGGCGACTGCGGCAGGTCCTCCCAGGGGACGTACTGCGGTTGGATATAGCTGTTTTGGAAGACGCCGCCGCTCTGCGCAATCGCATCGTGGTCGTAACCGTTCGGCAGGGTTTGCACGGCGTTGAGTCCCTGCTTGCGCATCTCCTTGCCCAGCTTCGTCACTTCGTTCGTGTCCATGCAGGTGCTGACGAACTGCACCCCGGCTTCCTTCATGCGCGTCACGTCGGTCGTGATGTCAGCGGCGAAGGGCAGCGAGTCGTCGAAGAAGGCGACCTGGATGTTCGGCGAGTACTTCTTGTAGCTCTCGCGTGCGCCCTTGGCACACAGCCCCGACGAGGCCGAGGTCGACTTGCTGTACGCGAGGATGGCGACCTTGGTGAAGCCGGCCTGCGTCGCGAGCCACGGCAGGAACTTCTCACTGCACGAGAAGCACAGGGCGCCCAGCGACCCGAAGATGTTCTCGTGGGAGGGGCCGCCCTTGGTAGTGGACATCTCGGGGTTGATGTTCCAGATGAACGTCGGCTGCTTGGCCTTGGCGAGCAGATCGGCGCCGGTGAACTGCAAGGTGGCGACGAAGGTGGCGAACGCGCTGTCGTCGGCGAGGCTCGCCTGCACCTGCTGGTTGTTCTGCAGACCGACGGTGTCGTCACGCTTCTTGACGATCACGAGCTTGCGACCGTAGATGCCGCCTTGTCCGTTGATCGTGTCGAAGTAGGCCTGGAGTCCGTCGTTGAACTGCACGTACTTGCCGCCGATGGGGTTCGACTGCGTCGTGATTACGGCGACCCGGATCTCCTTCTTCTTGTCGTCGACCCCGGGACCGCGTCCGGCCACGAACTTGGTGAGATCGGCCTTCGGCACGGTCGTCGCGACCGGGCCGGTGTTGCTCGGAGCGGTCTGTGGCGCAGTCTGCGATTTGGAGTTTCCGCAGGCACCGACCACGAGTGCGACGAGCACTCCGACCACGGCAAGACGACCTAGATTCGATCGAGCGCGCATCAATTCCCCCGGGTCCGTTCACTGTCCCGTGTGACGAAGCTGACGCTAACGTCATAGACGGCGAACCACAAGAACCCTCGTCGACGAGGAGATCGCCAATGGGCTACACGCTCGTCACGTTCCACGCCCACCCCGACGACGAATCCATCGCGACCGCAGGCACGATGGCGCGCGCCAAGGCCGAGGGACACCGCGTCGTGCTCGTGCTCGCGACCCGGGGCGAACTCGGCGAATTCTCGCCCGCCGCGCTCTCGCCCGGCGAAACGCTCACCGAACGGCGCGTCGCCGAAGTGAACGCGTCGGCCGAGGTGCTCGGAGTCGACCGGGTCGAGTACCTCGGCTACCGCGACTCGGGCATGGCGGGCGAGGCGACGAACGAGGACGCCGGCGCGTTTGCGCGCGCAGACATCGACGAGGCCGCGGGGCGACTCGCCCGCATCCTGCAGGACGAACACGCCGACGTCCTCACCATTTACGACGACCACGGCGGGTACGGGCATCCGGATCACGTGAACGTGCACCGCGTCGGCGTGCGCGCGGCCGAGCTGGCGGGCACCAAACGCGTGTACGAGTCAACGATGAACCGCGATCACATACAGCGGCTGCTGGCGCACCGCGCCGACGAGATGCCCGATACTCCCGACGTGCCGGATGCGGCCGAGATGCACGACTTCGGCTCACCCGAGGCGATCATCACCACGACCGTCGACGTCAGCAAGTTCGTCGACCGCAAGCGCGCGTCGATGGCCGCGCACGCGAGCCAGATCCCGGCCGAGTCGTTCTTCCTGGCAATGCCGGACGAAGCGTTCGAAGTGGCGTTCGGGTCGGAGTGGTTCATCCGCCGCGACGCCCCCGACATCCGCGAGAGCTGGATCTTCGACGACCTCTAGGCGGTCGAGGCTCTAGGCGGTCGAGGCTCTAGGCGGTCGGGGGTCTAGGCCGTCACGACACCGGTTGCCTTGACCAACTCGGCAAACGCCTCGGGCACGGCGGCCGCGAGATCGTCGACGTCGGGCAGCAGCTCGCGAGACGCGAGGAACCCGAAGTCGACGTGGTCGAGATACGAGATCACGGTGACGTTCAGCCCGCAGTCGTCGAAGATCGGCCCGAGCGGATGCAGCGCGACGAGGTGGGCACCGGCCAGATAGAGCGGCCACGGCGGACCGGGCACGTTCGACATGACCAGGTTGATCACGGGGCGGAGGCGCTCCCCCACGCGCAGCCGCGTATAGGCACGCATTGCCCGGGAGAAGAGCGCGGGCGCCGCCACCTCGGCCCAATCCTCGAGCGTTGTGCCTCCCATCTCCTCGTGCATGAGCTTGGCACCCGTCATGGAGCTCGCCACCGCGTGCACGCGTTCGATTGGATCGTCGATCTCGACGGGCAGTCCCGCGAACATCGACGACACGCGGTTGCCGAACCGGTCGTCGCCCTCGGCGCGAACCGAGGTGGGGATCGACGCGACGAGGGGCCGATCGGGAAGTTCGTCGCGACCGGAGAGATAGATGCGAAGCGCGCCGGCCGTCACCGTGAGCACGACGTCGTTCACCGTGACACCCAACGCGTTCTTCACGGCCTTGACCTCGTCGAGGGACACCGACGAGAACGCGACGGCGCGGTGCGGCGTGATCGTGCGGTTCATCGACAACCGGGGAGCCGTCAACGGCAACGCGACGTCGAGCGCCTCGTTGCGCGCGCGCCGCGCGAAGCGAACGGCTCCGGGAACGAGATTCGTCACCGCGCGCACCAGCTTGGCCGGACTCTGCGCGATCGAGACAACCGCGTGCGCCAGCATCTCGAGTTCGCCCGGGACGGCGTCGGGATGCCACGCCTCGGCGGCCTGCGTCGGCTGCGGTGGCGCGCCGGCTTCGAGGTCGAACAGCGCCGCGATCATCTCGACGCCCGCCGCCCCGTCGATCAGCGAGTGGTGCACCTTCGTGACGAACGCCTGGTAGCCGTGTTCGAGGCCCTCGACGACGTACGCCTCCCAGAGGGGATGGCGGCGGTCGAGCGGGCGACCGGCGACGTCGGCGACGAACGCCGTCAGCTCGCGGGCGCCGCCCGGCGCGGGAAGCGCGGCGCGGCGGAGGTGATAGTCGAGGTCGAAGTTCGGATCCTCGATCCAGACAGGAATGTGCACGCCGAAGGGCACCTCGACCAGACGGCGCCGCAGCGGCTGCACGAGATGCAGCCGGGCCTCGAGCAGCTCGTGCACGCGGTCGAAATACGCGCCCGCGGAGTGCGGTCTCGCCGGCTCGGGAGGCGCGGGCGCGGTCGACGGGTCGACGATCGCGACCCCCAGCACCTGCATGTGCGCGGACGGCGTCTCCAGAGCAAGAAACGCCGCGTCGATACCGGTCAGGCGCTGCATGGCTGTCCCCTTTCGACGGCCGCATCGTAAGCCCACGATCGGGCGGGCGAAACGGGGCGTCGCCCGCGAAGCAATCAGACTTAGGTACCCGCACACCCGGCGCGCGAAACTGACTCGTGCCCGTTTCGTGGATCTTTCTCGTCCTCGCGTGCTGGGGCGCGCTGTGGACGCTGATCTCGTTCCACCCGCCCCGCCGGCCGCCCCTGTTCATGGTCGTCGGTTTCTTCGCGGCGTGGTCGACCACGGAGCTCGCCCCGATCCACATGCTCTGGCAGCTTGCAGCGGTCGTCGTGCTCGTCGTGCTCGGCGGGCTGCATTCGTGGCCGGGGTGGTTGGCC
>JAUZEI010000167.1 GCA_030839105.1 Actinomycetota bacterium | reverse complement strand
GCGCACCCGGTCGCGGCCGCGGTGGTCCCGGCGGCGGCCCCGGTGGTGGTCCGGGTGGCGGTGGTGGATTCGCGGGTCGCGGACGTCCCGGCGGGCCTCCGCAGCGGCGGCGGAAGAAGCGTCGTCGCGACCGCGCCGAGCTCGAACCGGCGTCGCAGCGGCTCACCCCGGTCGACGCCCCCGTCCCCGAAGGCGAGATCGTCGTCTCCCGCGGCAGCACGATCCAGGAGTACGCGCCCAAGCTGAACCGCACTCCGGCCGACCTCGTCCGCATCTTGTTCGAAGCGGGCGAGATGGTGACCGCGACCGCGTCGCTCGCCGACGAGATGATCGAACTGATCGCCGAAGCGCTCGGCGCGCAGATCCTCATCGTCGAGCCCGGCAGCGAGCAGGAGATCGAACTGATCGCCATGCTCACGGCCGACGACGACGAAGACGACGAGGCACTGCTCGAGCCGCGCGCGCCCGTCATCACGGTGATGGGACACGTCGACCACGGCAAGACCACGCTGCTCGACCGCATCCGGCACGCCAACGTCGTGGCCGGGGAGGCGGGTGGCATCACCCAGCACATCGGCGCGTACCAAGTAGTCCGCGACGGTCGTGGCATCACCTTCATCGACACCCCGGGCCACGAGGCGTTCACCGCCATGCGGTCGCGCGGCGCGCAGATCACCGACATCGCCATTCTCGTCGTGGCGGCCGACGACGGCGTCATGCCGCAGACGATCGAGGCGATCAACCACGCGAAGGCGGCCGAGGTGCCGATCGTGGTCGCGGTGACCAAGACCGATCGGGAAGACGCCGATCCCACCCGCGTGCGCCAGCAGCTCACGGAGCAGGAGCTGGTGCCGGAGGAGTGGGGCGGTACGACGATCGTGCGCGACGTCTCGGCCCCGACCGGTCAGGGCGTCGAGGAGTTGCTCGACGCGCTACTGCTCGTCGCCGACTTCGAGATCGCCGAAGACCTCGTCGCGAACCCGAAGCGACCGGCCAAGGCCTACGTGCTCGAGTCGTTCCTCGACCAGGGTCGAGGTCCCGTCGTCACCGCCTTGGTGGAAGAAGGCACGCTGCGCGTCGGAGATCAGATCGTCGCCGGTCCCGCCTGGGGCCGTGTGCGCGCAATGTTCGACGAGCACGGCATGCAGGTCACCGAGGCCGGTCCGTCGGTTCCGGTCGAGGTGCTCGGTCTCGACGACGTCCCGCTCGCAGGTGACGAGCTGCGTGTCGCGCCTTCCGACAAAGTGGCGCGCACGGTGGCCGAGGCCCGAACGCACCGGCGCAAGGTCGCCGCGCAGCGCAACCCGATGATGTTGGGAGGCGGTGCCCGGCTCGAGGACATCTTCGCGATGGTGCAGCGGGGCGAGGTCGCCACGTTGAACCTCATCGTGAAGGCCGACGTGAACGGTTCGCTCGAGGCGCTCACCGACGCGTTGAAGAAGCTCGACGCCGAGCACGACGAGGTCCGTCTGTCGTTCGTGCACCGCGGAGTCGGTGGCATCACGGCGTCCGACCTCGATCTGGCGGCCGTGTCGAACGCGACCGTGATCGGCTTCAACGTGCGGCCCGACCGCAAGGCCCGCGAAGTGGCCGAGCGCGAAGGCGTGGAGATCCGCACCTACGAGGTCATCTACGGGGTGCTCGACGACGTGCGCAACGCCCTCGTCGGCATGCTCAAGCCCGAGTACGAGGAGGTCGTCACCGGCGACGCCGAGGTCCGCGAGGTCTTCTCGGTGCCGCGGGTCGGCAAGGTCGCGGGTTGCTACGTCACGAGTGGCGTGATCACCCGTGGTTCCAAGGTGCGGTTCCTGCGCGAGGGCACGATCATCTGGAAAGGCGCGATCGCAACGCTGCGCCGGTTCAAGGACGACGTGCGCGAGGTCCGAGACGGTTTCGAGTGCGGTATCGGGCTCGAGAACTATCAGGACCTCAAGCCGGGCGACGTGATCGAGACGTTCGAGGAACGCGAGATCGCCCGAGTCTGAGCCGACGGATCCCCGGAGCCCGGCGAGCGGATCCGGAGGCCCGGTCCCTGGAACTGTCGCGGCGGAGTTCGAGGGCCGGAGGTCGTAGCCGCATGAGTGCGACGTGAGCATGCTCGCAGTCGGGCTCCTTGCCGTCGGCCTCGTCGGTGCGCTCGCCCGGCCGCGGAACCTGCCGGCGTGGTTGTTGCCGGTCGGCGCGGCGCTGGTGGCGATCGCGGCGGGCGTCGTCGGCGGCTCGGAACTGCACGACGTGCTGAGTCCATTGGCCGCGCCGCTCGCCTTCGTGCTCGTCGCCGTTCCGCTCGCGGCGTCGCTCGACGACGTCGGCGTGTTCGACGAGCTCGCGTCGTTCGCGGCGCGGAGCCGTCACGTCGTCGGCGCGCTCTGGATCCTCGCGGGTCTCGTGGTCGCACTGTTGAACCTCGACGCCGCGGTCGTGTTGCTCACGCCGATCTACGTGCGGACGGCGTTGCTCGTCGACGTCGATCCCGTCGCGCTCGCGTTTCAACCCGTCCTGCTCGCGTCGCTCGCCAGCGGTGTGCTCGTCGTCTCCAACTTGACGAATCTGCTCGCGGCCTCGCACCTCTCGCTCCAGAACTCCGACTTCCTCCGCCACCTCGCACTGCCGTCGCTTGCGGCTTCCGTGGTCGGTTGGTTCGCCTACCGG
>JAUZEI010000131.1 GCA_030839105.1 Actinomycetota bacterium | reverse complement strand
TCACCGCACCGAAGCTCTCGAGCTCGGTCTCCATGAGATTCGGCATCGGTTTCATCGCGCCCTTGGGCCGGTCGCGATCCTTCAGGTACATGTTCATGGGCGACGTGAACATGTGCCGCAGCTTCGTCGTCGGCAGGATCACGAGGAAGGCAAGGAACGCCACCACGTGTGCGGCCCACAACCAGCGGTGCGTGACGTCGAGGGTGTGAATCGACCAACCGTCGACGATCTTGGCGAGCGGATATCCGACGAACGACCACTTCTCGTAGTTCGGCTCACCCTCGGCCGCGATGCGGACGGCCTCGACGAAGAATCCGGTGATGCCGATGACGAAGAACGTGCCGAGGATGACCGCATCCTCGGGACGGGTCTTGATGCGGATGCGGTAGGGCCGCTGGATGTAGCGGCGCGAGATCGCCCAGAGGATCCCGGCCAGGAACATGAGGCCTGCGATCTCGGCCCCCGCCGAGTACGCCTCGTAGGTCTGCCCGTGCAGGAACTTGAAGCGATCCGGGAGCTGGTGGTCGGTCTCGCTGATGACGGTCACGATGAACAGGGAGACGAAGCCGAAGTAGAGAAGCGCGTGCATGACGCCCGCGGCGGGATCGCGCAGCAGCGTCTGCATCCACACGCCGTTGCGGTAGCTCTTGGCGCGCTTTTCGACGTTCTTCTTGTTCGTGCGGCGGTTGTCGGGCCGGCCGCGCTCGTAGTTGCGCACTCGCAACGAGGCGAGCCACGCAACGATCAGCAAGGTGGTCGCGACCGCGGCGTAGAACGCGACCTTTAACGCGGTCGGGACGTTGACGAAGACCTCGCGCTGGACGTTCGAGTTGTCGTGCCAACCCGTGATGGCGGGCACGACGCCACTGCCGATCACGAACACGAACATCACAACGCCGAGACCGAGCACGACCTGATGAGCCTTGGGCAGTCGCATCGCGCGGAAATCTACAAGCCCGGCTCCGACTCACGGCGATCCGAGGTCACCAGGGCGGCGACGGAGCGACAGGCAAAGCGCGAGGAGGAACCTCGCGACATTCGCGCCGCCTCAGATCGCGGGCGAAGGCCGCCGCTCACCGACCTGGCTAATTCACCGACCTGGCTAATTCACCGACCTGGCGTCTGCCTCGCGGAGTCGGTGAGCCATGCCGGCGAGGAGCTTGCGCGCAAAGCCGGGGACTTCGTCGATGAGACCGGCGAACTCGCGCTGGCCGAGGACGACGAGCTCCATGTCGGTGTCGGCCACGATGGTCGAGTTGCGAGGAGCCTTCTCCAGGAGGGCCAGCTCGCCGAACGCGTCACCGGGGCCGAGGGTCGCGATCTTGCGACCCCGCCGGGTCACCCGGGCCGTCCCCTCGAGGATCACGAAGAACTCGTGCCCCGTCTCCCCCTCGGAGATGAGGGTCTTGCCGGCCGGCACCCTGATCTCCTCCGCTCGTTTGGCCACCAGCTGGAGGTCCTTGCGGGAGCAGGCCGCGAAGAGCGGGACCTGCTGCAAGTGGTCGATGAACGCGTCACGACGGGCCATGGGCGGGAAATCTAACCAGTCGCGCGGTCCGCGTCACCTGGCACTTTTCCCGGCTCCGACGGTGGCCCGGCGGGCACGATCCGGGAATTTGCTGCCTTTCCGGGAATCTATCAACGACGTTGTCAAGTTATGATCCTCGTTCGTACTCAACCCTCAGCTCCAGTGGAGGCAAACCATGTCCAAGGCCGTCGGCATCGACCTCGGCACTACCAACTCAGTGGTCTCGGTGCTCGAGGCCGGTGAGCCCGTCGTCATCCCCAACGCCGAGGGAAGCCGTACGACTCCCTCGGTCGTCGCCTTCTCCAAGACCAGCGAGGTGCTCGTCGGCGAGGTCGCCAAGCGCCAGGCGATCACCAACCCCGACCGCACGATCCGTTCCGTCAAGCGCCACATGGGCACCGACTGGAAGATCGACATCGACGGGAAGGCGTACAACTCCCAGGAGATCAGCGCCCGCATCCTGCAGAAGCTGAAGCGTGACGCCGAGAGCTACCTCGGTACGCCCGTCACCCAGGCCGTCATCACCGTCCCCGCGTACTTCGACGACGCGCAGCGGCAGGCCACCAAAGAGGCCGGCGAGATCGCGGGGCTCGACGTGCTGCGCATCATCAACGAGCCGACCGCGGCCGCGCTCGCGTACGGGCTCGACAAAGAAGGCAGCGACCAGACGATCCTCGTCTTCGACCTCGGGGGCGGCACGTTCGACGTATCCGTGCTCGAGATCGGCGACGGCGTGTTCGAGGTCAAGAGCACTTCCGGCAACACGCACCTGGGAGGCGACGACTGGGATCAGAAGGTCATCGACTGGATGGTCAGCGAGTTCAAGAACTCGCATGGTGTCGATCTCGGCATCGACAAGATGGCCGCCCAGCGCCTCAAGGAAGCGGCCGAGAAGGCGAAGATCGAGCTCAGCACGTTGCAGGAGACGACGATCAACCTGCCGTTCGTCACCGCGACGAGCGACGGTCCGTTGCACCTCGAGCTGTCCCTCACCCGGGCCCGCTTCCAGGAGATGACGAAGGACCTGCTCGAGTCGTGCCGCGGTCCGTTCGAACAGGCGATCCGCGACGCGGGCTTCGACAAGTCGAAGATCGACCACGTGATCCTGGTCGGCGGTTCGACGCGCATGCCCGCGGTGACCGAGTTGGTCACCCAGCTCACCGGCAAGGAGCCGCACAAGGGTGTGAACCCCGACGAGGCGGTCGCGGCCGGTGCATCGATCCAGGCCGGCGTGCTGAAGGGCGACGTCAAGGACATCCTCCTGCTCGACGTCACGCCTCTGTCGCTCGGCATCGAGACGCGCGGCCAGATCATGGAGAAGATCATCGAGCGCAACAGCACGATCCCGGTGAAGCGTTCGCAGGTCTTCACCACCGCCGAGGACAGCCAGCCCTCGGTGGAGATCAAGGTGCTGCAGGGCGAGAGCGAGATGGCGTACCGCAACAAGCAGTTGGGCACGTTCACGCTCACCGGCCTGCCACCCGCACCCCGAGGCGTGCCGCAGATCGAGGTGACGTTCGACATCGACGCCAACGGCATCGTTCACGTTTCCGCCAAGGATCTGGGAACGGGCAAGGAACAGTCGATGGTGATCAGTGGTGGTACCGCGCTCGGCAAGGACGACATCAACCAGATGATCAAGGACGCCGAG
>JAUZEI010000114.1 GCA_030839105.1 Actinomycetota bacterium | reverse complement strand
TTTCCCGATCGTCACGACGATCTCACCGTCGAGCTCATCACCGCGGTGCGCACCGCGCTCGGCGACCAGGGCCTCGCACGCGTCATCGAGGCGCGCGCCGACGTACAGCGCGCGGTGTACGAACGCGCGCTACCGAAGCGAGGTGCGCTCCGCGCGCGCGTCGACGCACTCGCGAGCATCCGCACCGCCGAGGGTTACGTCGCCGAGGTGCTCGACGATCCGGATCCGAACGGCAACGCGGTGCTCCTCGTCGAACACCACTGCCCGATCTGTACGGCCGCCAGTGCGTGCCCGGGACTGTGCGGCTCCGAGCTCGCACTGTTTCGTGAGGTCCTCGGCCCGAAGGTGACGGTCGAGCGGACCCAACACATCGTGAGCGGCGATCGCCGGTGTACGTATCGCATCGAGCCCGTGATCAGCCCCGAGACGGTGGCCGTTACGCGCTGACCGGCTCCGGCTCGACGGGCTCCGGATCCTCGTCGCGGTCGCGTCGCGCGCTCCGCGGTCCGCGTGCGAGATAGACGAGCAGTGCGATGGAGACAAAGCCGTAGGAGTCCTTCAGGAGCGCGGCAAGCAGACCGGTCTTCAGCTCGTCGTGACCGAAGTAGGGCAACCGGGCGACGAACAGTGCCGCGACCAGGAACGCGATCGCCACCTTGCGCCGGTCGCGACCCGAGCCGATGATCACCGCCAGCGCGGGAATCACCCACACGAGGTGATGGATCCACGAGATCGGCGACACCAGCACGCTCACGAGACCGGTGATCGTCACGGCGCGCAACTCGTCGCCGATGCGATGCGCGTCGAGCGCGGCGCGCATGCCGTACACGAGCACGACGACGACCGCGACCAGCCACAGGATGCGCCACGGGCCGCCGACCGCACGTTGCAGGAGGCCCTCGATGGACTGGTTGGTGAAGAACTCCGGGCTCGTAGGGGCGAACATCTTCGAATGGAAGAAGTCCCACGAATCGCCGGGCGACGTGATGACTCCCAGCAGCGTCATCGCACCGAAGGTCGCGGTCGCGACGCCCGCAGCCCGGCGCCGGCCGGTCAGCCAGAGGTAGGGGATGAAGATCCCGGGCACGAGCTTCACTGCGGTTGCGATGCCGATGAGCGCGCCTCGCGGCCAGCGGGGCCGCTCCACCGTGCAGTCGAAGATGCAACACGCCATGAGCATGATTCCGACCTGGCCGAAACGCAGGTGGTCCTCGACGGGCGAGAGTGCGGCCGTTGCCGTGAGCGTGACGACGAATGCGATCGGCGCGGCGCGCCCGAAGCGACGCAGGAGCGAGGCGAAGCACACGTGTACGACCGCGGCCAGGACGACGATGGTCAACGCGGTCCATGCGAGGTTGGCCTGCGTCTGGCCGAGCCACGAGAACGGTGCGAACAACGCGGCCGCGATAGGGGGATAGATGAACGGCAGCGGTACGCGCAGCTGATCGTGCACGTACGCGCCGAACACCGATTGCCCGTGCAACACCGCTCGACCCGAGGCGCGGTACACCGCGAGGTCACCGAGATCCCATTTGCGAATCAGCGGGTGCAGCATCCACATCGCGCCGAGCACACCGCCTGCGATGAGGACCAGCGCCCCGAGGGCGAGGACCGCGGCGGGCACGTTTTCGGTCGCGTTCCGACGCGGCGTGTCGACCAGGCTCACGGGCGGGCAGCCTAGGCGGGGAGGCCTCCCGGGTATCGTCTCGGCCGCATGGGCGACGAGGGTCGTATCGGGGACGAGGGTCGTATCGGGGACGAGGGTCCTGACAAGGACGCGGGTCGGACGAAGGAAGGCGGCCACATCACGGACGAGGGCGTGCGGCGACTCCGGGCGCGCATCGGGATCCCCGAGCCGCACCCGATGCCGCCGTATTACACGTTTCCGACCGTCGACACGTTCCGCAACGTCGCGGTCGCGTACGGCGACGACAATCCTTTGTGGTGTGATCCGCACTACGGCGCGACGACGCGCTGGGGGCAGCCGATCGCGTCGCCTGTACTCGTCGGTGGTGACACGTTGATCGGCGAAGACGAGGTTGCAGCCGTCGCGCCCGAGCACGCCGAGCTCATGAAGGGCGATCCGCTGCGCGGGGTGCACGCGTTCTACGCCGCTAGCGCGCGCGAATGGTGGGCGCCTCTGTTCCCGCTCCGGCGTACCTCTCGGCGCAACGCGCTCGTCGCCGCGCTCGACAAGCAGAGCGAGTTCGCCGGACGTGCGATCCACGAGTGGACGGCGCAGGTGTTCCGCGACGAGACCGGCACATTGCTTTCCGGCCAGTACCGGCTGATGGTTCGTAC
Organism: Actinomycetota bacterium; assembly: GCA_030839105.1. Taxonomy (GTDB): domain Bacteria; phylum Actinomycetota; class Acidimicrobiia; order IMCC26256; family PALSA-610; genus PALSA-610. The sequence continues at coordinate 1,108 of JAUZEI010000114.1, read as the reverse complement.
CGAACGGGAGAAGGCCCGGGCACGCAAGAAGTACGACGCCATCACCATCGAGCCGTATTCCGACGAGCAGATCGCCGAGATCGACGCCCAGTACGAACGGGAGCGGCCGCGCGGTTCCGAGCCGCGCTGGTTCGAAGACGTGGGCGAGGGTGACGAGGTCGGCCCGATGGTGAAGGGGCCACTCACCGTCACGGACATCGTGTGTTGGCACGCGGGGATGGGGATGGGGCTGTACGGCGTCAAACCCCTGCGGCTCGGCCACGGCAACCGGATACGCATCCCGCGGTTCTTCCACCGCGACGACCTGAACGTCCCCGACGTCATGCAACGGGTGCACTGGGACACCGAGTTCGCGCGGCGATCGGGGAATCCGACCACCTTCGACTACGGCCGCATGCGCGAGACGTGGCTGATCCACCTGTGTACCGACTGGATGGGCGACGACGCGTGGCTGTGGAAACTCGACTGCGAGTTCCGGCGCTTCAACTACGTCGGCGACACCCAGTGGCTGCGCGGCCGGGTGACGCGGAAGTACCTCGCGGACGGCGATCGTCCCGCCGTCGACGTCGAGCTCGACGCCGTGAACCAACGCGGCGAGATGACCACGCCCGGCCACGCGACGATCCTGCTGCCGAGTCACGAGCACGGGCCGGTGCGCTTGCCCGATCCGCCCGGCGCCGCAACCGATCTCCAGTCGGCGCTCACCGCGATCTCCGAGGAGTTCTCCCGCCGATGACACTTCTCCGAGCGGCGCTCCTCCGACCGACGCCGGCCCGAACGGCGCCCGCCCGAACGGGATGGTCATGAGTCTCGAGGTGACGCACGACGATCGGGGCGTCCTCGTCCTGCGGTTGAACCGGGCCGAGCAACGAAACGCGATCGACGACGCGACGATGCTCGAGTTGATCGCGGCCGTCGAGGCCGCGGGCACCGACGACAGTGTGCGCGTGATCGTGCTCGAAGGGGCGGGGGGAAACTTCTGCAGCGGCGCCGACATCGTCGCCCGCAACGCGCCCTCCGCCGGCGGTGGTGCCGACCGCAAGGCCCGCACCGGGAGCATCCAACGCCGGTTGCCTACGCAGGCCCATCGCCTGATCCCGCTGATCTG
>JAUZEI010000072.1 GCA_030839105.1 Actinomycetota bacterium | reverse complement strand
GGCGACTCTACGCGACTGCTGCGGCCGAGACGGCGAGCGGGACGAGCCGCGGCTGCTTGGGCGGCTGGAGCGTGCGCGTGGCCGCGCGGAAGGTGGGGCAAGGCTGCTCCGGGGTCATTGCACAGAGGCCGTGGCGGCGGAAGTAGCAGTCGTCGCACGTCGGAGCATTCAGTCGGGTCATCGGGTCCTTCCGGGGGGCAGCGTCGCGGGTTGACGGGACGGCATCGTATGACCCCTGTCTACACGGTAAAAGGGCTTGCCTAAACGGAAAACGTGCATTTTCCGGCAACTTCCAACGTGCCGAAATCTTGGTTTTCCTACCCGTTCGCGCCGAGTGTCGCCAGCGCGTGCAACGCCTGTGGAAAGGTGTCCACAGGGATGATCCGAAGGCCGTCCGCGTACTTGCGCGCTTCCGTCGCGTTGTCCCCAGCCGGCACGAGGAAGGCGTCCACATGCGCAGCGCGCGCGCCGATCGTCTTCTGCTTGATCCCGCCGATCGGGCCGATCGACCCGTCCGCGAAGATCTCACCGGTCGCGGCGATCTTGTGCCCGTGGACGACGTCGCGGCCGAGCTCCTCCATCACCTCGAGCGCGAATGCGAGCCCGGCCGAGGGGCCGCCGACGTTCCCGGCGTCGATCTGCACCTTGATCGGCAGCGTGATCTTTGCCGCCTGCTCGGTGCTGATGCCGACGATCGCCTTGCGGTCTTTGCCCGTGCCGGCGCCGACCGTCTTCATCTTCTCGACCAGCGTCTGCTTGCCACGACGAACGGTGAACGTGACGACGTCCCCGGGGCTGTGCTTGGCCATGCGCGCGCGCAGGTCGCTCACGGTCGGGGTCGGCTTGCCGTCGACAGCGACGATCACGTCGCCTGGCTCGAGCTTCCCGAAAGCCGGCAGCCCCTGGCCGACGTACGTCGCGCGCACGCCGACCGGGCGCATCACGACGTGCTTCCCCGCCGCGCGTAGCGCGACCGCCGCCGCGACCTGTTGCGAGAGCTGCATGTCCTGCAGGTCGAGCTTGCGCCTGAGCTGGTCGGTCACGCCGGGCGGATCGATCGCGCTCGCCGGATAGAGGTCGGCGCCGTTGTGGATCCCGGGGAACAGGCGCTCGAACCACGTCGCCTTGCGGACGATCACGTCGACGTAGTAGACGCCGCCCTTCGTCGGGTCGTGGCCGCCGGGAACGGTGACGAGCGGGGCGACCGGGTGCGCCGGGTCCGGGAGGAAGATGTACTCGTCCGAGGGGAGGATGAGCAGCGCCAGCACGACGACGAGGAGCACGAAGCCCCCGACGAAGAGGCGGGCGGGCGTGAAGAGCTTCACAGGAGACCGCGCGAGAGCCCGCCGTCGACCAGGATCGTGGTGCCGGTGACGTAGGCGGCGCGCTCGGAGGCGAGGAAGCAGACGACGTCGCCGAACTCGCGTGGCTTCCCCATGCGTCCGAGTGGGATCTGCTCGAGCTCCGCGGCCGGTGGGCCGCCGGCGCCGTAGAGCTCGGTCATGCGCGGTGTGTCGATGCGTCCGGGCGCAACGCAGTTGACGGTGATCCCCTTCGGGCCGAGCTCGCGCGAGAGCGACTTCGCCCAGCCGGTCAGGCCGGGACGGATCGTGTTCGAGAGCGCGAGATTCGCCGTCGGCTCCTTGGCGGCGGCCGACGTGATGCAGATCACGCGGCCCGAAGGGCTCTGCTCGAGGTGCGGCAGGCTGAGGCGCACAAGGCGGACGGCAGGCACGAGCAGCAGCTCGAACGCGGCCTCGAGCTGCTCGTCGGTGATCTCCGACGCCTTGCTCGCAGGCGGGCCGCCCGAGTTCCAGACGAGGATGTCGATGCCACCGAATGCTTCGAGGGTGCGCGCGACGAGCCGCTCGAGGTCCGCCGCATTCGTGACGTCGCCGCGAACGGCGAGCGCGCCGATCCGCTCGGCGTCGAGCTCGAGCTCCTCGCGACGGCGCGCAAACATGGTGACGTTCGCGCCCTCGTCCGCGAGCGCCTCCGCAGATGCGAGCCCGAGACCGGAGGAGGCTCCGCAGACGATCGCTGTCTTGCCGCGCAGACCGAGATCCATTGGGGCGGGACGGTAGCGCGCCCTGCTTCGTTGCCGCGCCTGAACCTGGTTCGGCGGCGCTGGACGCTCCGCGCTGCCCATCGCGCCCAGGCCGAACCAGGTTCTAGAGTTTTGCGTTGGGCCGCACCAAACTCAAGAACCTGGTTCGCGCAGGTCGACTTGAGCGATCGGGCGACTGGCTTCGGTGGCGCGAAACCAGGTTCAGGCGCTGAGAACCGAGACGACGTCGCGAACCGCGTCGGCTGAGGCCTTCAAGGCTTCCTGCTCCGCGTCGTCGAGGTCGACCTCGTAGATCTGCTCGATCCCGGTCGACCCCAGCTTCACGGGCACGCCCATGTAGAGGCCGTCGATGCCGTACTCGCCCTCGAGATAGGCGGTGCACGGAAGGACGCGCTTCTCGTCGAGGAGGATCGAGTCGACCATCTGAGCCGATGCGGCGCCGGGCGCGTACCAGGCCGACGTGCCCATCAGCTGCACGAGCTCGCCGCCGCCCTTGGCGGTGCGCTCGACCATCGCGGCGATCTTGTCCTCGGAGACGAGCGTGCGGATCGGGACGCCGCCGACGGTCGTCGCAGAGATCACGGAGACCATCTGGTCACCGTGGCCGCCGAGCACGACAGCGGTGACGTCCTTGACCGACGCGCCGGTCTCCCAGGCGATGAAGGTCTGGAGGCGGGCGGTGTCGAGGATGCCCGCCTGGCCGAAGACGCGCTCCTTCGGGAAGCCCGAGACGCTCTTCGCGACATGGCACATCGCGTCCAGCGGGTTCGAGACGACGATCAGGATCGCGTCGGGGCTCTTGTCGACGACCTTCTCGGTGACGTCCTTGACGATCTTCTCGTTCGTCGTCACGAGGTCGTCGCGGCTCATGCCCGGCGAGCGGGGAAGGCCGGCGGTGATTACGACGACGTCGGAGCCTGCCGTCGCGGCGTAATCATTCGAGCCGGTGACGTTCGGCTCGTAGCCGAGCACCGCACCCATCTGGTTGATGTCGAGAGCCTTGCCCTGGGGCAGGCCCT
>JAUZEI010000067.1 GCA_030839105.1 Actinomycetota bacterium | reverse complement strand
TGCCAACGTAAGTTTACCGCTCGACGACGCGCGGGCGTTCTTCGGCGGTATCTACGACCTCGGACTGCAGTGTGTCGAACAACCGTGCGCTCCGGAGGCGATCGACGAACACGCCGCCCTGGTCGCGCAGACGGATACGCCCGTCTGTCTCGACGAGACGATCGCGAGCCCTGCAGCCGCGCGCGACGTGATTGCCCGCCGGGCGTGCGACGTGGTCGCGGTCAAGGTGGGCCGCCTCGGAATCGAGGGCGCGCGGCGCGTGCACGACATCTGCGCCGGCGCCGGAATCGCGGCGCTGGCGGGCGGAATGCTGGAGACGGGAATCGGGCGGGCGGCGTTGCTCGCGGTTGCGGCGTTGCCGGGCTTCACCCTCACCGGCGACTGCTCGGCGTCGGAGCGCTACTTCGGAGTCGACGGCGATCTCACCGAGCCGTTCGTGCTCGAAGCCGGTCGGCTGCGCGTGCCGAGCGGCCCGGGGCTCGGCGTCGAGCCGCTTCCCGGCCGCCTGGCGCGTTACACCGTCGCAAGGGAACGCATCACCCACCGCGACTGATCTTCCGGGTGCGAAGGTCGCGGCGCACGCGTAACGTTGTGCGCATGACGATCGTCGACGACCTACTCGCGCATCCGGGGTTGTACATCGGTATCGACACGGTTGCGGGCTCCGAGTTTCGCGGCGCGGCCCGTCTGGTCATCACGCCGCTTCCCGGGAGTTCGGGAGTCACGCTCGACTACGAGATCTTCAACCCCGCGACCCCCGATCGGATCCGCGGTCATATCGAGCACACGATGGTGGGCCGCACGCACGACGGCGGCGCGGTGATGGTGATCGGGCACGAGCACGCGCCGTCGGTTGCGATCCTGCGGGAAAGCCGGCCGGGAGTGTTCGAGCTCGGCGGTGAGAGCTCGCCTTTCCCGATGCGGGTCGAGTTGACGATGCCCGAGCCCGGGAAGTTGCGGCATGCATGGTGGTACGGCCGGCCCGGCGGCGAAGCGGTCGAACAGGACATCTCGATACTCGAGCGCGTGAGCTGACGCCCATCGAGGCTGTCCGCAACGGCAAGGCAGCTGCGTAGCCGGGCGCGAGAAGTGGTCGCACCACGGGTGATGGCTCGGGTGCAGGCCCGCGAGTGACACGGGAACGCGGTGGGCGAACGCGGTGTCAGCCGTCGCGGGACGGAGTGTCGTCGGGCTCGCGCTTCAGCCACGGGCGGACCATCACGATCGAGTCCTCCGGGTGGTCGGGGTCGAGCCGCAACACGATCGGCTCTTTGAAGGGTTCGCCGCCGGCCCAGTCCTCGATGATCGCCGGGGTGGGGTCCTTGCGGCCCTCCAGCGCGTCGCTCAGCCCCAAGAGGCCGGCGGCGAAGGCGGTGCCGACGGCAGTCCGGTGGAAGCGCTCGATCGGCGCCGGCTTGGCGTGCGCGACCCTCTGATCGTCGTCCTGAGCATCGGTCTGGGCGTCGTCGTCGGAGACGTCGGTCCCGGGAGCGTCGGTGTAGTCCTCGTCGTCGTCGAGCACGAGTTCACGGTACCGGCCCGCGCCCGGTACCGTGGCCCTCGTGGCGAACGTACGTTCGGCTCCGGCCGCCGCCATCTCCGATCTGCGTTGGCAGCCGACTCTGCTCGGCTGCCTCGGCGACACCCCCGCGTTCGATGCTTCGTTCGCGAGCGCACGTCGCATCGCGCTCGACGACACCGCGTGGGTCGAGCACGTCGGCGGCTGGGTGCGGGGCGCCGACGGACTGTTCGAGCACCTCGTCGGCATCGCCCCGTGGGAGCACCGGACGGTGCGCATGTACGACCGGATGGTGGAGGAGCCGCGGCTCACCGCGTGGTACGGGCGCGCGCTCGCCGACCCGAGCGTGCCGCCCGTCCTGCACGATATGACAATGGCGCTACGCGCTCGATTCAACCGGAAGTTCAACAGCATCGGCGCCGCGCTCTACCGTGACGGCCGCGACAGCGTGGCCTGGCACGGCGATCGCGTCGCACGCACCCTGGTGGAGCCCGTCGTCGCGATCCTCTCGCTCGGTTCGGAACGCGTGCTGCGCATGCGACCGAAGGGAGGCGGAGGCGCTACACAGCCGTTCCGGTTGGTACCCGGCGACCTGTTCGTCATGGGCGGCGAGACGCAGTCGACGTGGCAGCACTCCGTGCCGAAGGTCGCGAACGCGGGCGCCCGGATCAGCCTGCAGTTCCGCCACTCGACGTAGCCAGCGGCGCCATCGCGCGGTGCGTCACCTCGAATTCGCTTCGGTCGACGGCGAGCGCCGCGATCCACGCGTCGCCGACGTCGATCTCGCCCGTGCTCCAGCCCTCGACGTGGGTCGGGACATCGCGCAGCCGGGTGACGATGCCGATGCCGAGCGCCTTGAGGTAGGCCTCCCGGGCGGTCCACGCGCGTAGGAACGTGCGCAGACGTTCACCCTCGTCGCGGATCGCCGACCAGGCCGCGTGCTCGTCGTCGTTCAGCACGCGCGCCGCGAGAGCATCGAGGCGGACGCGCGGTTCCACCGCTTCGACATCGACACCGACGCGTACGTCCCCCCGACCGATGGCGACGACCGCGAACGCGCTCGAGTGGCTCAGGCTGAACGAGATGTCGGCATCGACAACCGTCGGCCGGCCGTGGCTCCCGTGGCCGCAGCGCGCACACCGGCGGGAGATGACCAGCGCCGCGGGCTCGATCGTGAGCTCCTTCCCCAACAACGTCCGCGTGACGGCGCGCGCCACGCGGACGCGCGGAGCCGCGTCACGCTCCTCCGGCGCCAGCACCGCGTCGAGCTCGCGCAGCACGGGCGCGGGCACGTCGAGGCCGAACGAGGAGACGCGCACGTCGGCCGGGTTCACGCTCGCACGCTACCGGCGTGGTACAAGGTTCCGGAATGCTGATCGTCGCGTCCGACGCCCACCGCGCGCACCACGCACGTGAGCCGTTCCCGGACGCCGGGCGACTGATGGATCCGCCGGAGGTGCCCGAGCGCGTCGACCGCATCCTCGACGCGATCGCGAGCTGCGGGCTGGGCCCGCCGCAGCCACCGCGGCCGTTCGGATCGACGGCGGTCACGCGCGTGCACTCCGCCGCATACCTCGAGTTTCTCGAGCACGCGCACGCGCGTTGGCGGGCGACGACGGGCCGGGACGAGTCGTCGGAAGCGGTTGCCTACGCACGCGCCATACGAGATCAGCCGTTCGTGCGCCCGGAGCACGTCGTGACCCAGCTGGGCTGGTACTCCCACGACACCGACCCGATCCTCGCGGGCACCTACGACGCGGCGATCGGCGCCGTCGACGTCACCCTCACCGCGTGGGAAGCCGTCGCCGACGGCCGCGAACGGGTCGCGTACGCGCTGGCCCGCCCGCCCGGTCATCACGCCGCCGCCGATTCCTTCGCCGGATACTGCTACCTGAACAACGCCGCGATCGCGACGCAGGCGTGGACCGATCGCGGCGCGCGTATCGCCGTCGTCGACGTCGACTACCACCACGGCAACGGTACGCAGCAGATCTTCTACGACCGAGACGACGTGCTGTTCGTCTCGCTCCACGCCGACCCCGCGTTCGAGTATCCGTTCTTCCTCGGCTTCGCGAACGAGGAGGGACGCGGCTCGGGGGTCGGTCGCAACCGGAACTATCCGCTGCCGGCCGGCACCGAATGGAACACGTACACGTCGGCGCTGGAGGAGGCGCTCGCCGCGGTTCGTGACTTCGGACCTGACGCGGTCGTCGTTTCGCTCGGCGTCGACACCGCGCTCGAAGACGCCGACACGTTTCGGCTCGTCGCCGACGACTACCCCCGCCTCGGAGCGGCCCTCGCCGGACTCGACCGGCCGACGCTCGTGGTGCAGGAGGGCGGCTATTGCCTCGAGGTGATCGGTCGCAACGTCGTCGCCGTGCTCGGCGCGTTCACCTGAGTAGGGCGCCCGGGACCCGACTACGACTCCGCGTGTTGCTCAGTCATCGGGAGCGCCGTTCGCACGCAGGGAACGAGTGCCCGAGAAGCCGGCGAGCACCAATGC
>JAUZEI010000046.1 GCA_030839105.1 Actinomycetota bacterium | reverse complement strand
ATCGCGGCGACGGAGGCCGACGCGGCGCGGCAACTCAGCGAGTCGCTCGGCCACCAGTTGCACGCACGGAACCTCGAGTTCGATGCGCTCGTACAGTTGGCCCGAGCCGAGACCCAACGGGTCGAGGCGTTCGGTCACGACCTCGACGCGGCGCGCAAGCGCATCCACGAAATCGAGGCCGATCTCGCCGAGGTGCAAGCGCGGCGCCGGGCGGCCGAGAAAGAGGTGCGCGAGTCACAGCGGCGACTGCAGACGCTCGAGGGGAGCCGCCTCCTTCGCGTCTCGAGCGCACTGAAGCAGCTGCGTCGGTCTCTCTTCGGCAGTTCGTAGAACGGATTACCGCGCGCCATGGACGACCGCATGCCACCTCTTCCCCGATTCGTGATAGTCGGCGCGCAGAAGAGCGCGACGCGGTGGTTGCGGACGAACCTCGGGGAACATCCCGACATCTTCGTGCCGGACTCGGAGGTGCATTTCTGGAACGTCGAAGGCCGGGTCAAGCGGGACGGCCTCGAGTGGTATCGAGATCAGTTCGACGGCTGGAACGGAGAGCCGATCGTCGGCGAGGCAACGCCCGGCTACATGATCTGGCGCCATCATCCGGAGTGGGTGGCGACGCGCATGAAGCGCGCCATGCCCGACCTGAAGCTGATCGCGCTGCTGCGCAATCCCATCGACCGTGCGTCGTCGGCGCTGGTGCACCACATTCGGCGCGGTCGTCTGCCGGCCGAAGCGCGTCTCGTCGACGTCGTGCGCGAGCGCACCCCGCCGGAGAGGGATCGTCTGTGCCTCGTCTCCGGCGGTTGGTACGCGGCGAGCCTCAGACCGTTCCTCGACACGTACGGCGACAACCTGCTCGTTCTCTGGCAGGAAGACATCGCGCTCGATCCCACAACCATGTACGACTCGGCGCTCCGGCACATCGGTGCATCGCCCGATTTTCGGCCCGACGATCTCTCGAAGGTGATCTTCAGCAATCGCCAGGACTTCGCCCCGAGCTATGTGCTGACCTACGAGGACCGGCTCGAGCTCTGGGAGTATTTCCGCGACGATGTCGCACGCTTGGAGAAGCTCCTCGATGTCGACCTCTCGCGTTGGGAGCCGCGTTGGGACGACATTCCGCCCGAGGCGACGGCTATGGCGGAGGCCCCGGCGACCGGAGTGCCGGCCGAACCGGCTGCTGTGGCCGAAGAAGGCATCGACGACGCGGAGTCACCCGTGGTCGCAGACGAGCCGACGGCCGACGAAGGCGAGTCTCGAACGAAATGGTGGTCGCGCCGGCGCACGCGCGCGTGAAGGTCGGATCAGCTCAAGGCTTGTGATCGAGGCCGTGGCGGGCCAGGGCGTCGAGGAATTCCGCGGCGCGGTGTGCGAACGTGTGGTGCGCGATCACGATGCCCATCCCGCGCCGGGCGCGGACGCGCGCGGCCTCGGGATCCGCGAGGACCTCGTCGACGAGACTTCGAAGTTGACCGGAGTCGGCGAACGTAGATACCGCGTCACCGAAGAGATCGGCGATCTCGGGCAGGTCGTCGGAGATCACCGGCGTGCCGCACGCGAGTGCGTCGAAGATCCGGTTGGAGACGAAGCCCCAATCGCGCATCGACGTCCAGTGGTCGTTGAGCAGCACGCCTGCCGACGAGTAGACGCGCGCGAGTTCCGCGTTGTCGACATAGTTAGACACGATGAGCGACGGATCGACGAGCCTGTCCCACCCACTGCCGTAGATCGACGGCTGGAGTCCACTCTCGATCGCGTCCGCGACCGCGGTGCGGTACTGGTCGCGGCTCTTGGCGACGACGGTCACGTCGTGGCGATGCCGGGGATCGACCGGGTGTGGGCGAAATCGTTCCGGATCGGTCGCCTGGAGAAACGACTCGACCGGTGTGCGCGTGCGCGTCCGCAATTCGGAGGCGAAGCGATCCGACGCGACGAGGACGAGGTCGGCGGCGTCGAGCTCGGCGGTCTCGATCCGGTCCGGATGGCTGATGATCCACAGGACGTGACGTTGTCCGCGAGTACGGCGCACCGGAGCGAGACCGCGCACGACGCAATGCACGTCGCACGCGCGCCCGGCCGGGTCGTCCGCCGCGTCGGCTGTCTGCACCCGCACGTCATGGCCCCGATCGCGGAGCGCGCGGGCGAACGCCTCGGCGAGATGCCAGTCGCCCCAACGGGATGCGACCTTCCGGTTCGGCGCGCCGACCGTGATCGCAATGCGCAATCTCGCGTCCGCGCTCGGTTCGGCTTCGCGCATGAGCGCGGCGCCCGCGTCGTCGACCAGCTGTATCCATGCCGGCGTCGCGGACGCGACGGGACGGGTGAGGCTCGACTCCGTCGGCACCGGCCGATGGTCGAGAACGACGGCGTCGGGTACCGCGAGCACGGCGCGCCCGAGCGCGCGGAGCCGGCGACAGAGCTCGAACGCGGAGACGTCGACGTCGGCCGAGTCGGGAAGACCTCCCGCCTCCGCGTACGCGGCCCGATCGATGAGCAGGCACGCGGCCGACGCGCCGGAAACGACCACGGGCTCGGAAGCGAGGCGAACGGTATCGCCGGCCGCGCCGGAGACCAGTACGGGCACGCCGTGATCGACGCCGAGGTGCACGCCGAGCTGTCGAACCCGTCCGTCGTGCGGCGTCGCGCGCCAGCGCGACCGAATCGGGTGCACGAGTTGAGGCGCGGCGGCCGCCGCGTCGGGAGCCGCGTCGAGCGCGTACGCGAGCCGGGCCGGAACGTCGGCACTCAGCGGTTCGTTCGACGCCTGCCAGAAGCAGACTCGGTCACCGCGGGCTCCGGTCGCGGCCCGGGCCGCGGTACCTGCAAGTGATTCGCCGGGCCGAGCCCGAACGACGGTTGTCGCCGTGGCGGGCGCCGTTCGCATCCGGCCGTCCAGGACGGCGATGACCTCGACGACCCGGGGCGGCGCGAACGTCGGCGCAAAACGTCCATCGGTCTCGCCGCCGAGCAGCACGATCGAGATCGTCGACGCGCTCTCGGGCCGTGCGGGGAGGCGCGCCGCGGCCGCGCGCAGCGAACCCAACGCAGTGACCGCGGCGCGGCGCGAGGCCCGTGCCTCCCACGCCAAGCCGGCGCGGTCCCGGAGTCGGTGCGCCGAGCCGTTGGGCGCGGTCACGCGCGCCTTCAACGCGCGCAGATGTGTACGGCCCCGGCGCGCGATCGACGCCGCGCCGCTGGTTCGTAACGTTCCGAGCAATCGCACCCGAAGCCGTTCCACGTCTCGCCGGTTACGCATCGGAGATCAGAGCAGTTCCACGTCGCCGAGCGAGAGTTGCCACTCGTCGAGGCCGGGGGGTGCGTCGGCCGTCGTGTCGAGGGCGCGCCAGGTGAGCACGGGGCCCTGTCCCGGCAGCGGCAGAAAGCCCGATGCCGGAGCCGCGCCTCCGAGCCGGACGACATAGTCGGCGCCGGTGGACCGCGCGACCGCGCGCGCGAGATGGCGACCGGCGCCGCGCGCCCCGCCCGGCACCAACAGCTCACACAGAGCGGCCTCCGCGGCTTTGCCGCGGCGCCGGACGCGAAAGACGGCTACGCCCTCGGCGGGATCGCGTCCTGCCGTGAGCGCGCGGTACCCGAGCGGCGCGAAGCCGTAGCGCCACGTCAGATAGTCCCTCGTGCGGCGGGTGCGAAGGCCCTGGGGCGGTGC
>JAUZEI010000045.1 GCA_030839105.1 Actinomycetota bacterium | reverse complement strand
CGTCGAGTACTCGATGGCCTCGCCGCCGTGTGCGCGCGTGCTCAAGATTCCTCGGCCAGCGGTGTTTCGGCGGTGTCCTCCGCCTGTACTTCGGGACGTGCGATCGGATCGTCGAAGGGGTGGCCCTCGACGCCCGAGCCACTGATGAGGGCGCGGACCGTGCGCAGCAGCAGTTGGCAGTCGAGCATCACAGACTGGTGTTCGACGTACTCGAGGTCGAGCTCGATGCGTTCCGCCCATGTGGACGCGTTCCGGCCCTGTACTTGCGCGAGACCGGTGAGGCCGGGGCGCACCGCGAGCCGGCCGAGTTGGCGCGAGTCGTACCGGTCCACCTGATACCGAAGTGTCGGGCGGGGACCGACGATGCTCATCTCGCCGCGGGCGACGTTGAGGAGCTGGGGCAGCTCGTCGAGCGAGGTTCGCCGGAGGATCCGACCGACGGTGGTGATCCGGTCCTTGTCGGGATGGAGCGGGTTCGGCTTACCGTCGTGGCGCATCGTGCGGAACTTGAGCATGGTGAACGACTCTCCGTTGTGTCCGACGCGCGCCTGGCGGAACAGGACCGGCCCCGGCGACGTGAGGCGGACGGCGAGGGCGCAGACCGCCCCGATCGCGAGGACGGGGAGGGCAAGCACGGCGGTGACGGCGAGGTCGAACAGTCGTTTGCCGGGGTAGGGCCGGCGCGGCGTGCTCATTCGGGGATTGTAAACGGCGCCCTGCCGGCGGCCGATCCGAGCCCCGACGCCCTACGACCCAGGTCCCGGGGCCGAATTGCGCAGCCGGCGTAGTTGACGCCCGTGTCAGGTTCGCGCAACCCTTGCCCCATGACGCAACTCCCGAAGACCCCGCTGCCGAAGACCGGGCTTCCGAAGATGATGCCGGCGGCCGTGTTCATGGGTCTGCGCGACGTCGCCGTCGAGGATCGCCCCACCCCCGAGCCCGGGCCCGGCGACCTGATCCTCGAGGTGAGTCACTGCGGCATCTGTGGTTCCGACCTCCACTTCCTGCTCGAGTGGGGCGGGCGCGCCGGTGTGATCGAAGGCCACGAGTACTCGGGCACGGTCGCGGCGGTCGGATCAGATGTCGACGGCTGGGCGGTCGGCGACCGCGCGATCGGCGGCCCGTCGCCGCGGTGCGGGCGCTGCGAGTACTGCCTCGCGCATCGCCCGTCGCTGTGTCTCGAACGCAACTCGGTCGGCGGCGACGGTGGCGCGTGGCAGGGCGCGTTCGCCCTCTACAAGTCAGTCCGCGCGGCCGAGGCGCTGAAGGTGCCCGACACGCTTTCGCTCAAGCACGCGGCATTGACCGAACCACTCGCGGTCGCTCTTCACGGCATCACCCAGGCGGGCGGCGCGCGTCCCGGCACGCGTTGGCTCGTCACGGGTGGCGGCCCGATCGGGTTCCTCTCGGTCGCGGCGCTGAAGGCGCTCGGCGTCGACGACATCGTCGTGAGCGAGCCGAAGGCCAGCCGCCGCGCGTTGTGCGAGAAGCTCGGCGCGCGCACAGTCGATCCCGCGGACCTCGTCGCGCCCGATATGCCGTTCGATTATGTCGCCGAACCGTTCGACGTCGCCCTCGAATGCTCGGGTAACGGCCGAGCTCAAGAGTCGGCGCTCGCGCAGCTGAAGCGGGCGGGGACGCTCGTGCTCGTCGGCGCGGGAATGGCGCGCCCGAAGTTCGATCCGAATCGAATCCTGCTGAACGAGCTGGTCATCACCGGTGCGTTCGTCTACGACCACAACGGCTTCGCCCGTGCGCTCGAGATGCTCGCGTCCGGGAGGTTGCCGAACGACCTGCTCGTCGAGTCGGAGGACTACCCGCTCAACCGTCTTCTCGATGCCGCGGTCGGTCTGCACGAAGGCGAGCTGGCGGCGAAGGCCATGATCGTCCCGCGCATCTCGTAGCGTCCGTAACTCTCGTCAGGAGCGTCGATGCCTGCAATCGGTCCCGCGTTCAGCACGCGCAAGCCCCGTTTCAACCATGTCGCCATGAGCCTCACGCCCGAGATGCTCGACGAGGAGCACCGTAAGTTGCGGGCCGACTTCTTCGGCGACGTGTTCGGCTTCTTCGACATCCCGATGATGACGATCGACCGGAAGCGGCAGGTCTTCCAGGTCCACAACATCGAGCAGTTCGTGTTCCTCATCGCCGACGACACCGGCCAGGCGATGGAGTGTCCGCGCCTCGACCACTTCGGACTCTCGGTGGGCGCGGAGTCCGAGCTCGACGAGATCCTCGAACGGGCGCGGGCCTTCCAGGCGCGCGACGACCGCGTCGACATCATCGACAAGCACGTCGACGACCACGGCATGCTCGCGATCACGAGCATCTACGTGCGCTACCTGCTGCCGATGATGTGCGAGATCCAGTGGTGGGACTATCACGATCCGGGTCCGCTTGCCGATCCGGGCGCGATCACCGTGACGGGAGACGCATGACCGCGCCGCTGCAATGGGGAGCCTTCGCGCCGCAGGGCTGGAAGCTCGAGTACTCGGGCTGGTCGGCCGGCGACGCGTGGGACCGGACCAAGGAGATGGCGCAGCTCACCGAGCAGCTCGGCTATCACCACCTCTGGGTCTACGACCACGTCGAGACGGTGCCCCGCCGTGAGCCGACCCACGTGTTCGAGGCGTTCACCACGCTTGCGGCGCTGGCGCAGCACACGAGCACGATCAAGCTCGGACAGATGGTCACGTGCGCGGCATATCGCAACGCGGGGCTGCTCGCCAAGGAAGCCGCCTGCGTCGACGTGTTCTCCGGGGGTCGACTGATCCTCGGCATCGGCGCAGGCTGGTACGAGCGCGAGTACCAGGCCTACGGATTTCCGTTCCCGAGCGCGCGCACGCGGCTCGCGATCCTCGAAGAGACGGTCGAGGTGATCAAAAGGCTCTGGACCGAAGAAACCGTCACGTACCAGGGCAAGCATCTGGCGTTCGACGGCGCGTACTGCGACCCGAAACCGCTTCAGCAGCTTCCGGAGCTCTGGATCGGTGGCGGGGGCGAGAAGGTGACGCTGCGGATCGAGGCGCGCCACGCGGACAAGACGAACTGGCAGACGGGCATCGAGGGCTTCGTGCGCAAGTCGAATCTCCTGCGCGGCTACTGCGAGGACATCGGCCGCGACTTCGACAGCATCGTCCGTACGCATGGTCCCGACTGCCGGCTGTTCGACACCGAGGCCGACCTGAAGAAGTGGCTCGACTCGCCCGGCGGCGGCTCGCTGTGGGGGAGCGGCGACCCCGACGAGTACGTCCGCGACAACCTCGTCGGCACCGCCGAGCAGGTGGTCGAGAAGGCGCAGGAGTTCGTCGACGCCGGCTGTCGCGAGTTCGTGCTGTGGTTCCGCGACTTCCCGTCGTCGGAGAGCCTGGAGGCGGTCGCGCACGAAGTCGTGCCGAACGTACGGCTCTGACCGGGGCGCGGCACTAGGTTTCGCACCCGTGACGGCCCTCTCCGACGCGCCTTCGCGCCAGCCCGGGTCGACCGCGCCGCCGCTCGACCGGCCGCAGCGGTCGCCGGTCGTCGTGGCGGCCGTCGCGCTGGTCGGGATCGCGGGCCTCTACTTCTTCTTCTACACACGTTCCGCGCTGTGGCTCGACGAAGCCCTGACGGTGAACATCGCCCGGCTCCCGCTCTCCGACCTGCATCAAGCGCTGAAGCAGGACGGCGCGCCGCCGCTCTACTACCTGCTGTTGCACTTCTGGACCGACGTGTTCGGGACGGGCAACGTCGCGATCCGATCGTTGTCGGGGCTGTTCATGGTGGGCGCGGTGGCGGCGACGTGGTTCGCGGCGCGTCGGTTCATGGGCACGACGGGCGCATGGATCGCGGCCATCGTGATGATCGCGAACCCGTACTCGATTCGCTACGCGACCGAAGCCCGCATGTACTCGCTGGAGATGTTGATCGTGGCGGCCGGCATCGTCGCCTTCCTGCGGGCTATGGAGAAACCGACGGTGCCGCGGCTCGCGCCGGTCGCGTTGCTCGTCGCACTCTTCCTCTACACGCAGTACTGGTCGGTGTACCTGCTGGTCGTCGTCGTCGGTGTCTTGGTCTGGGCGGCGTGGCGCGGACAGCACCGGGAAGCGGCCGTGCGCGTGATCGTGGCGATGGCGATCGGCGGGTGCGCATTCCTCCCGTGGCTGCCGACGTTCCTCTACCAACGCGCGCACACGGGCACTCCCTGGGGCACACCTGTGCTGCCCGGCATCCCTCTCGGCTACACCCTGCGCGACTTCGCCGGCGGCGCGAGCGGGACCGCGGCCGATCGCCAGGAGGGTTGGCTGCTCTTCGTCCTCCTGCTCCCGGTGCTGGCTCTCGGTGTCTTCGGACGAGGCGTCGACGACCGTAGCGTCGAGATCGATCTGCGGGTGCCCCGTGAGGCGCGCCTCATTGCATTCGTCGGGGGAGCCGGCCTCATCGTCGGTCTGAGCCTCAACTACCTCGCGGGCGGTGCCTTCCAGTCGCGGTACAGCGCATTCGTCTTCCCGTTCTTCGTCCTGCTCGTCGCCCGCGGCTTTTCGACGCTGCGCGATCCGCGCATCCTCGCGGTGACGCTCGCGGTCGTCGTCGCGCTCGGCTACGCGGGCGGCGTGCGCAATGTGACCACGCAACGCACGCAGGCCGGCCAGGTCGCGTCGGTATTGCGCAACGAGGCAAAACCGGGCGACCTGGTCGTCTACTGCCCCGATCAGCTCGGACCGTCGGTGCACCGCCTCGTGCAGCCGGGACTCGACGAGGTCGTCTACCCGAGCTTTGCCCCGCCCGCGCTCGTCGACTGGGTCGACTACAAGAAGGTGCTCGCCGCCGCCAAGCCGGCGGAGTTCGCTCGTACCGCGCTCGCCCGCGCCGGCCCGCACACGCTGTGGTTCGTCAGCGGCCCCGGCTACATCACGCACGTCGGTGTGTGCGAGGGGCTCTCCGACGACTTCGCCAAGGTCCGGCTCCGCCAGCAACGCACACTTCCGGACCCGAAGATCTTCGAGAAGCCGGCGTTGCAGATGTTCCCCGCGCCCGCCAAGAGCTGAATGGCCAGCCGCCTGCGCGCCGCGCGCTCGGTGCTCGTTGCCTATGTCATGTCGCGTGTCATCGTGCTCGGCTCGCTCGCGACCGTGCGTCACATCATCACGACGCGCCATTTCGCGGTGCCCGTGCAGACGCACGACGGGCTGCTCGCCTGGGATGCGTCGTGGTACCGCGACATCGCCGCGCACGGCTACAAGGGAGTTCGGCCCGAGGGGCTGCGCTTCTTCCCGCTGTTCCCGATGATCAGCCGCGCGGTGGCATGGCTCCCCGGTGTCTCGGCCGGCTTCGCGGTCGTGTTCATCGCCAACGCGAGCGCGCTCGTGCTCGGGTTCGCGCTCTACGCACTCGTGATGCAGGAGCGACGCGATGCGGATCTCGCCCGACGCGCGGTGTGGCTCGTCTATCTCGCGCCGCCCGCGTTCGTACTCGTGATGGGGTACGCCGAACCGCTGTTCATGACGTTCGCCGCGATCGCGTTGATCGGGACGCGATCACGACGATGGTGGCTCGCGGCGATCGCCGGGGTCCTCGCGGGCTTGACCCGACCGGTCGGCGTGTTGCTGGGGCTTCCCGCGGCCGTCGAGGGCTGGAAGGCGCGGGACGTGAAAGCCGTGGCACCGGCCGTCGCGCCCGCGGTCGGCCTCGTTGCGTATCTCGTGTGGGCCGCGCGGCGCACACACGACTTCTGGTATCCCCTCCGGGCCCAACAGGACCCGGTGCGCCGGGGCCATTGGGTCGACCCGGTGCGCGCCGTCGCACACAACGCGCACGAGCTGTTCTCCGGTGATCATGTGAGTGCCGGAGTGCACGCAGTGAGTGCGATCGTGTTCGTCGCGCTCGTCGTCGTGCTCGCCCGGCGCTGGCCGTTGTCGTTCACGCTGTACGCCGGCCTGGCCATCGTCGTCGCTCTGAGCAGCCGGAACCTCGATTCCCTCGAGCGCTACGGACTCGCGACCCTGCCCCTCGTGCTCGCGGGCGCCGACGTCATCGCCGACCCCGGCCGCGAACGCGTCGTCCTCTGCCTCGCCGGCGCCGCCCTCGTCGCCACGTCGATGCTCGCCTTCACCGGCGTTCTCGTGCCCTAACCGTCGGTCGCCCGCGCTCGGTCTCTACTGGTCGCTCGCGCTCCGCCTCTGAGTTCCCGTCGGTTGTTCGCGGGTTGCCTTTCTGTCGGGTCGGCGCCGCTGCCGCTCGGTCCCAACCCGAGCTTCGGGGCTTCGTTCACTACAATCGCCCGGTCATGACGAGCCCCGAAACACCGTCGCCCGACCTCGCGGTCGTGGTCATCGGCGCCGGCCCCGCGGGGCTCACCGCCGCGTGGCAGCTCATGAAGGCCGGGCACGCGAGCGACGTGACGATCCTGGAGTCCGACGACGTCGTCGGCGGGATCAGCCGCACCGTGCAGCGTGACGGATGGCGTTTCGACATCGGCGGTCACCGCTTCTTCACGAAGGTGCGGGCCGTCGACGACCTGTGGTGGGAGATCCTCGGCAAGGAGAACTTCCTCAGCCGGCCCCGCCAGAGCCGCATCTTCTACCAGGGCAAGCTCTACGACTACCCCCTCAGCTTCATGAACGTCTTGCGCAATCTCGGTCCGGTCGAAGCGGTGCGGTGCGTCGCGTCGTACCTCTGGGTTCGTGTGCACAAGCCGAAGAACCAGGACACGCTCGAGGGTTTCATCGTGGCCCGCTTCGGATGGCGGCTCTACCGTCACTTCTTCAAGGCGTACAACGAGAAGGTGTGGGGTGTTCCCGCCTCGGAGCTCTCGTCCGATTGGGGCGCGCAGCGCATCAAGGACCTCTCGTTGTTCCGTGCAATCAAGGACGCGCTCACGCCCAAGCGTCTCGCCAAGCGCGACAAGTCGAAGATGGTCACGAGCCTGATCGACGAGTTCAACTACCCGAAGTTGGGGCCGGGAATGATGTGGGAGGTCGCGGCCGAGAAGGTCATGGCCGCGGGCGCGAAGATCGAGTTCGACCGGCGCGTCACGGCGATCCGTCACGGCGCCGGGGGAGTGCACGAGGTCGTCGCGGTCGACGGCGCCGGCGTCGAGCACACGTACCAGTGCAGCCACGTCATTTCGTCGATGCCCATCGGCGCGTTGTGCAACGCGATGGAACCTCCGGTCGACGACCCGACGCGCGCGGCGGCGGTCGACCTCCGCTACCGAGCGCACCTCACCGTTGCACTCGTCGTACCGCAGGAATTCTCGTTCAGCGACAACTGGATCTACATCCACGACCCCGACGTCGAGGTCGGTCGGGTCCAGAACTTCGGTTCCTGGTCGCCGTTCATGGTCAAAGACGGCCGTACCTGTCTCGGGCTGGAGTACTTCTTGAACGAGGGCGAAGGCATGTGGAACCGGCCCGACGAGGAGTTGATCGAGCAGGGCACGCGTGAGCTCCACCGCCTGGGTCTGATCTCCGCACCGGACAGGGTCGAGGCCGGGTACGTCGTGCGAATGCCCAAGGCGTATCCCGTCTACGACGACGCCTACCAGGGCAACGTCGACATGATGCGCAAGTGGCTCTCTGCGAACGCGCCCAACGTGTTCCCCTGTGGACGCAACGGCATGCACCGCTACAACAACCAGGACCACTCCATGCTGACCGCGATGCTGTCGGTCGAGAACATCCTCGACGGCACCGAGCACGACGTGTGGTCGGTCAATGTCGAAGCCGAATACCACGAGGAGCAGACCGGCGACGCGGCCCGATCCGCCTCGGCCGGCACCGGGCGCGATGCGCCCTTCCTCCCGCGCAAGCCCTAGTCGAGCTTCTGGCGACGAACTTCTAGCGCGACGAACTTCTAGCGCGACGTGCGCAGGCGCCGCAGCACGCGGTCGCGGAGTCCCCACCACGTCACGAGCAGCATCGCCTCCGCGACGATGCGCCACGACATCTTCGAGTTGCCGCGCACCCGATCGGTGAACGCGATCGGTACCTCCTCGATCTTCCCGCCCGCGTCGAGGACGCGGTACGTCATCTCGATCTGGAAGCCGTAGCCGGTCGAGTCGGTGGTGTCGAAGTCGATCGCGC
>JAUZEI010000643.1 GCA_030839105.1 Actinomycetota bacterium | reverse complement strand
GACGGCAACACCGTCGAGTTGCGTTTCTACGAGGAGTGAACATGGCCGCGACCCCGGTGCTGCTGAAGGAGCGCGCCGCGCTGTGCGACACGCTCGAGAAGTACGGCCCTGAGGCTCCGACATTGTGTGCGGGTTGGTTGACGCTCGATCTCGCCGCCCACCTCGTCGCGCGCGAGACGCGCTCCGACGCCGCGTTGGGCCTGGTGTTCCCTCCCCTCGCCGGGCACCTCCGGCACGTGATGGATCGCTGCAAAGCCAAGGGCTACGAGCCGCTCGTCGCGATGCTGCGCACCGGGCCGCCGTGGATGCACCGCACGGGCCCCCTCGCGGTTGCGAACGTGAACGAGAACTTCATCCATCACGAGGACGTGCGCCGCGCCTCCGGCGAGGGACCGCGCGACATCGACGACGAGATGGACGCGATTCTCTGGCGGATGCTCGGGTTCGGCGCGCGGATGTCGAAGAAGGCGGTCAAGGGCGCGGCCCTTACCTTGCGTACTCCCGACGGTCGCGAACGCGTCGTGTCGACCGATGGGTCGGCGGTGACGATGACGGGTCCGACCGGCGAGCTGACGCTGTACATGGCCGGCCGCAAGGAAGCGGCAGCGGTCACCATCGACGGTGATCCGACGGCCGTCGCGATCGTGCACGCGGCGAGCTTCGGCATCTGAGCCGGTTCGACCGCGGTGGTGGCGGTCGTTAGCGACGCGCGAACTCGGCCTCCGAACGCAGGCCGAGCCAGTACGTGAAGCGCAACAACGCGACGAACCCGAGCCGCTCGTACACGCCCCGGCCGAGATCACTCGCGATCAGCGTTGCCGGTTTCGACGAATCGATCGACGCGGCCGCCGCGGTGATGGCGAGGCCGTAGCCGCGTCCGCGCTCCGACTCGAGCGTCGCGATGTTGTCGACGCGCACGAGCGACTCGCCCGCGAATCCCGATCCGGCGGCGACCGCGCGGTCGTCGACGTAACCGACGAAGTGATGCCACCCGGGGGTGGCGAGCGCTGCGGGCGTGAGGATGGTGACGTCGTTCATCGGCTGTAGTTGCGGCGCCGGATAGCCGTAGATCAACGCCTGCTCGTAGTCGAAGGCGGTGCGTTCGTCGTCGACGCGCACGATGCGCAACTCGTCCGGTGGTGTCGGGAACGCCGGGCCCGGCGCGCGAACCATCAGCGGCGGGTGGCCCATGCGGGCGAAGCCGATGGGCGTGAGATCCGGCGTCGGCCAGGCGCTGTCGAGCAGGAAGGGGGTCGCGGTCCCGGAGTCGTAGAACGGGCGGATGTGATCGAGCACCGACCGGATGTCGTCGATCGGTTGCTCGAGCACGGCCCGATTGCTGAAGGGCAGCGGCGAACCGGCGTCGATGAGCGTGACGACACCCTCGATGCGCTCCACCCGGTCGGAGCGGGCTTCGCCGAATGCCGCGTACGACTCGGCGCTCTCCTGGACGAAGTCGTTGAGCAGGTTGTCGCCGCGCCGGCTCCTCGGGCCGTATCCCGACTCCAGCTCGGAGGTTTCCGCCATGGCCGGTCATTCTGCTCCCGGCGGCGACTAGCGTCGAGACGCGGCGGAACGGTGGGTCCGCGAGGGGGCGTGACATGAAAGAGCTCGTCTATCACCGGATGCTGCTTCCGACGGTGGAGCGGTATGCCGATCGGCCGGCCTTCTTCGACGGCGAATACCGCGCCACTTTCTCCCAACACCTCGACCGCGTCGCGCGCCTCTCGAGCGGGCTGCGCGACCTCGGCGTCCGTGCGGACGACCGGTTCGCGGTCATGGCGCTGAACGGCCACCAGTTCCTCGAGTGCTACCACGCCGCGTTCCTCGGCGCGGGGGTGATCAACCCGTTGAACCTCCGCCTCGCGCCCAAGGAGCTCGAGTACATCCTCGCCGACTCGGAGACGAAGGTCTGCTTCACCGATCAGTTCTTTGCGCCCGTGATCGACAAGGTGCGCGAGGCGGTTGGTATCGAGCACGTGGTGATGATCGGCGACGGCGATGCGCCGCACGACGTCCGGTACGAAGACTTGCTCGCGAGCGCCACACCCCGCATCCCCGACGAACCCGAAGAAGACGACGCCGCGGTCCTGATGTACACCGGGGGAACGACCGGCCTACCGAAAGGTGTGTTGCTCGATCACCGGGCCGAGATGCTCAACCTGTATCACGTGATGCAGGTCTGGCGGTTCTCGCCCGACGACGTCTTCCTGCATCAGACGCCGATGTTCCATGCGGCATCGATGGGCGGCATGCTCGGCGTGCCCGCCCAGGGCGGAACGTCGGTGTTCCTCTCGCTGTTCGATCCCGGGCGCGTGCTCGAACTCTGCGAGCAGCACTCGATCACGCAGACCGTCATGGTGCCGACGATGATCGGCATGTTGTTGAACCATTCCGAGTTCCGTCCGGAACGGCTCGCTTCGCTCGACACGCTCACCTACGGCGCGTCTCCGATGCCGGCCGCGCTGCTCGACCAGTTGCTGGCGAATTTTCCCGACCTCGACGTGTTCCAGGGCTACGGGATGACCGAGTCGTCGGCCGTGCTGACCGCGCTCGGCCCCGAAGAACACCGCGCCCGCGGACCGAGGCTGCGCTCCGCGGGGCGGCCGCTCCCGGGAGTCGTGCTG
Organism: Actinomycetota bacterium; assembly: GCA_030839105.1. GTDB lineage: Bacteria > Actinomycetota > Acidimicrobiia > IMCC26256 > PALSA-610 > PALSA-610. The sequence goes on along the minus strand of JAUZEI010000643.1, from coordinate 11,817 downwards.
TCGATCCAGGGTCCGAATGGCGAGATCATGCCGTCCGGGGAGACGGGCGAGGTCTGTGCCCGGGCCGGCAACTTCATGCGCGAGTACTGGAAGAAGCCCGACGCGACCGCCGAGGCGTTCCGCGATGGCTGGTACCACTCCGGGGATGCGGGCTACATCGACCCGGACGGCTACCTGTTCCTCGTCGACCGGGTGAAGGACATCATCGTCACCGGCGGGGAGAACGTCTACTCGGTCGAGGTCGAGAACGCGATCGCCGCCCACCCGGCCGTCGAGCAGGTCGCCGTCATCGGCATCCCTTCCGAGAAGTGGGGCGAAGCGGTGCACGCCATCGTCGTGGTCCGGGCCGGCGCCACCGTGACCGAATCCGACATCGTCGAACACACCCGCGAATGGATCGCCGGCTTCAAGGTCCCGAAGTCGGTCGAGATCCGCACCGAGCCGTTGCCACTGTCGGGCGCGATGAAGGTGTTGAAGCGTGAGCTTCGTGAGCCCTACTGGGCGGGGCGCGACCGCGCGGTGAATTGACGCGTTCGAACGCCTTTCGACGGTCCGGCCGTCAGTTTTTCGGTGTCAGTTGCCGATGAATCGCCGGTACGACCAAGGACGGATCGTTGCGGCGCAAGCGAGCTCTGGGGGGCCAGACCGAAATCGACCGCTCGCCGGCGCCCGCGCGCGTACCCGAAGCGTTCCCGCGTCCCGATTCGCGCGAGGAGGAGGCCCGGCTCATCGCCGAGCGGTTGGCCGCGCTGGTCCAGAGCCGCCGGGGGCGACCTGAGACCTCCGGCGTCCGGGTCGTGGGCGCCCGGCACTCCGGCCGACTCCTCGGCAACCTGTTGCTGACCCGAGGCTTTCTCGTCGAGCCGGAGCTGAACTACGCGCTGGGCCGCCAGGTCACCACGGGCGCGCCGATCGGCGAGGTTCTGGTCGAGCTCGGCCTCATCAGCGAGCACGACCTCGTCGAGCTCCTGGCCGAGCAGCTCCGGATGGAAGTCGTCGACCTGCGTCGCGTCGAGTGCGATCGGTCCATCGCCTTCCGGCTGCCGCAGTACGTGGCGCGGCAACTGGGCGCGTTGCCGTTGCGGCGCGCCGGCCAACGGATCGACGTCGTCATGGCGGATCCGACCGACGACGAAGCGGTCGGCATGCTGACGGACCGGCTCGGGTCGCCTCTGCGTCTACTGCTCGCGCCGCGCGCCGATATCGACGCCGCCATCGACCGGCTCTACGCCTGAAGCGACCGGTGCTCGTGCACGGCCCGCAGGTCGAGCGCGTGGTGGACGTCGGCGGGCAGGAGATGCGTTGCGGGGGCGGTGTTGTCGATGCCCAGGTGTGATCGCCGGATGTAGACGGTGTGCATGCCCGCGGCGCGCGGGCCCTCGACGTCGCAGGCCCAGGTGTCGCCGACGAAGAGCGCGTCCCCCGGTGCGATCCCCAGCTGCTCCAGCGTGTGCGCGTAGATGCGCGGATGGGGCTTGCGGGCGCCCACCCACGCGGACGACACGACGACGTCGACCGCACCGGTGAGACCCGCGGATTCGATCGCCTCGTGCAGGTCCCAGTCCCAGTTGGAGCAGATCGCGAGCGCCACGCCTCGCGAACGCAGATCGCCGAGCACGCCGGCTACCTCGTCGTACGCGTCGATGCGGTTGTGTGCACTGATCTCTCGGACGCGCTCGATGAAGACATCGTGCGCGTCGTCGGGCACGCCGCAGTCGCCGAGCATCGAACGGACTCGGGATCGTTGCCAGGCGACGTAGTGGTCACGCGAGATCGAGTGCTCGTGGTGCTCGGTCCCGTCGATTCCGTCGTTCCACCACCGCTCACGCACGTCGGCCGGAAGCTCGTATCCAAGTTCGACGATGAGCTCCTCCCACGAAGGCCCGAAGTTCGTCGTCTCCGCGAGTGTGTTGTAGAAGTCGAACAGGACCGCCTTGATCATCAGGTCAAGTCTCGCGGACCGTCGCCCGGTAGAGCGCCCGGGCCGACCAGCGCATGAGTTGGGTGGCGTCGGCGGGGGAGAGGCCGGCGACGTCGGTCAACCAGACGCGAGCTTCGATGCCGATCGCGCTGCGGATGGCGAGGACGAGGCGGTCGAGGTCGGCGTCGGGGAGTTGCCCGCGCAACGGCGCAAGAGCTTCGGTGATCCACCCGATCGCCCGGCCCTGGCGCAACAGTCCCGGTTCACGGAGTGGCGCGTCGGGTTCGAGCGAGAGTCGGAGCATCGTGCGTTGCTGGGGCTCGGAGTCGGCGATGAGCTGGGTGAAGGCCTCGACGACCGCGTCGAGGCGCGCCTCGGGATCGTTGCCCACGTCGACCGGCAGCAGCGATGCCGCCTCCGTTTCGGGGTGGGCGGCGACGAGCAGCGCGCGTTGGTTCGGGAAGTAGCGGTACGCGGTCGTGCGCGAGATCGACGACGCGGCGGCGGCGTCCTCGACGGTGGGGGTGAGCCCCCGGGCGACGAGTGTCCGGGCTGCCTCCACGAGCGCGGCGCGGGTCCGGCTCTTCTGCCGGGTCCGTCCGACGAGCTCGTACGACGTTGACATCGCCATCACGGTACTTTACTGTCGTCATGGTACTGACGTCCCATATACGTTGGGACGCGGATCCAGAGAGCGGGTTCCCATGCCGACTGCCGTCCCGATCATCCGGACCGTGAACGAGGGCGAGCGGCGCTGGTTCTTCGGCGGTGGGGTGCATACCTGGCTGGTACGCGCGGAGGAGACCGGGGGCGCGTTCATCTTGTTCGAAGATCTCATGACCCGCGACAAGATGACTCCGCTGCACTGTCATCCCGACGTCGAGGAGACGGTCTATGTCCTGGAGGGTGAGATCCGGATCCGGATCGGTGAGAGCGAACGCGTCGTCGGCCGCGGCGGTGCGAGCCTCGTCCCGCGTGGCACCCCACACGCCCTCCTCGTGACGAGCGAGGTCGCGCGCGTGCTGACGTGGCAGAGCCCCGGAACCGCGGAGCGCTTCTACCGCGCGGCCAGCGAAGCCATCGGTGCCGATGGCGAACACGGCGACGTCGACTTCGCGCGGGTCCGTGCTTCGGCGGAGGAAAACGGCGGGACTCAGATCCTCGGACCTCCGCCCTTCATTCCCGCGTAACGCGGCGTGTGGAGCGCGCCGGACCGGGCGCCGATCAGCCCTTGCGAACCGCGGCGACGAGGTCGTCGATGCGCGCGTGATCAGTACTGTCGGTGTCCATGTGCTCGTAGCGCACTTTGTCGCCGGTGCCGATCACGAACGTCGCGCCGATCTGCTTCACGCGCATGCCGGGCTTGTGCACGTGGTGTCCGCGGCGCGACGCCTGCCAGGTCGCCTTCCACGTGCGCGGGTGCAGCAGTTGGAACCAGTTCAGCGTCTTGATCGACGCTGCGTGCGCGGCGACCGCGTCGTCATCGACGAGAACGGTGAACGGGATCTTCTCGTCTCGTGCGAACGCCTCCGCGTAGCGTTGGTCGCCGGTACCGATCGCCACGATCTCGCCGCCCGCCGCCTTGATGTCGTCGTAGCGATCGCGCAGCTGCACGGCGTGCTCCCGGCAGTGCAGGCAACCGAAGTGGCGCAGGAACACCAGCACTACCGGCTTGTCGTCCCACAGATCACCGAGACGGTGCTTGGTGCCCGTGGCGTCGGAGAGGGATGTGTCCGAAAGCGCAGCAAGATCCATAGCGGCAGCCTACGAGCCGGGTCGGACACTCGTCAGCTTCGGCAGGCCCGCGAGGTCACGACACGCACGGATGGCGAGCGCGACGATCGTCAGTGTCGGGCCGTAACCCGTCGACGTGGGGAAGACCGACGAATCGGTGCACACCATGTTCTCGACGTCGTGGAAGCGCTGCCACGGATCGACGACGCTCGTCGCCGGGTCGTCGCCCATCCGGCACGTGCCCATGATGTGGCGTGACATCGACGCGCTGCGCGTTCCCGCCCGATCGCCTTCGAGGGGCGGGGACGAGGCCACGAACGTCGAGTCCGCCCCGGCGTCGCGCATGATTGCCTCGAGGCGCGGCGCCATGTAACGCGAAGCGACGACCTCGTGCGGATGCACGTCGTAGGTGGCGCGCCCGGCTGCGAAACCGTGCACGTCGCGCACCGACGGGTCGAGGTCGATGCGGTTCGTGATCTGGGGGAGATCCTCGCCCTGCACGGTGAACGCCCACAAGCGGTCGCGCATCTTCGAGTCGAGCATCTCGCGCGTGTGCGTGAGGCCGGGCGCGGTGTAGATGCCTTCCATCACCGGGCTCCCGCCGCCACCATGTTCGGTGAGGCCACCGCGGAAGTACGGGAGACCGTTTTCACGTGCGAAGGCGAGCACGTCGTCGTCGATGATCATGTGGTCGTCGTGCAAATGGGTGACGGAGCGGCCGCGGTGACCGTGCAGCCGAAAGGGGAACTGCCCGATCACGAACGTCTGGAAGTGGTACATGAGATAGCGACCGATGAGATCGGAGGAGTTCGCGATCTCCGAGCGCAACAGCAACCGCGGAGTCTCCCACGCGCCGCCCGCGACCACCACCACGCGCGCGCTGATCTCGTGGTCGACGCCGGCGATGTCGCGGTACCGCACGCCCCGGGCCGACTTCCCCGCCGCGTCGAGCAACACCTGTTCGACACAGGCGTCGACGCGGATCTCGCAGCGCCCGGTGCGCAACGCATTTCGCAGCGGCGCGACCGGATCGCCCTTCGCTTCGATCGGGCAGCCGTAGAACGCGCAGAAACCGCAGTTGTTGCACGCGGGCCGGCCGTCGTACGGCACCGAGTTCACGCCGGTGGGAGCTCGGTACGGGTGATAGCCGAGGCGCGTCGCCGCTTCCGTCGTCAGCACCGCCCCGAACATGTCGGCGCCGGGCGGCATCGGGTACGGGCCGCTGCGCCATTCCGCGAACGGGTTGCCGTTCGCGTCGCCCGCCACGCCGATGAGTCGCTCGGCTTCGGCGTAGTAGGGCTCCATCTCGTCGTAGTCGAGGGGCCAGTCGACGATGTCGGCGCCTTCGATCGGGCCGAGCTCCGACCTCGCCTTGAAGTCGACCGAGCGAAAGCGTGGCAGCTTGCCGTCGGCGTGGAAGCCACCACCCCCGACCGTCGAGGGGAGGTTGTTGACGTCGCCCGCGAACAGCCGGTCGCCGTCGGCCTCGTCCCGGCGGTAGCTGCGCGGCTCGAGGAACGGATCGGGACCGAGGAAATGGCGGCGGTTGAACTTGATCTCGTCGTTCGACACGTGGCCCAGCGGTCCGTACGGCGCCTCGAGCGAGAGCAGGTGGTTGCGGCCCTTCTCGAGCATGATCACCGACCAGCCCGCGCTCGTGAGGACGTCGGCCGCGGTCGCACCCGCCGGTCCGGTGCCGATGACGACCGCGTCGCAGTCTCTCGGTTCAGGCACGCCGCGTGACCTCGTCGTCGGTGTACCCGCGGGGCTGCACGTCGCCCTCGAACCCGATCGCGTGCCAGCCCGCAAGCGCCCGGTTCCCGCCGTACTCCGGTGCCCCGTACGCGCCCTCGCACGCGTGCACATACAACGTGCGGCGCAGCTCGGGCTGTTCGTGCAGTCGCCGATCCTGCTCGTCGCCGACGAGCGAGCAGAAGTCGTCACCCAGCGCCGCGATTCCCGCGCGGTAGATGTCCTGCCAGCCGCGTGTCGGCCCGTTGAACTCTCGCCCCGGAAGGCCACGCGAACCTTCGACACGCGTGCGCCACGCGATCTCTTCGTTCGGCGACAGCGGCATGAACTGCGAGAACGACGCTTCACCACCGAAGCGGCCGCTGAACGGGCCGCCCGCGAAGATCAACGGGGGATCGAACGTGAACGCGCCGAGAAGGTTGTCGACGTAGTCCGCGACGCCGAGCGCGGCTCCGCCGGGATGTGCGTCGACGGGCGGGATCAGTCGATCGGCCGCGGCGGACACCACCGCGTGTTCGTGATCCGTCAAGAAGTTCGGCACTAGTGGCGCAGGGAAGCTTTCGGCGCGACCTTGCGCAAGACTTTCGTGAGGACCTCGAGATCGCGGGCGCTCAGATTCCGCAGAATCGCGGGCGCCTCGTACATCCGGGCCTCGACCTGGCTGCGTACCTTGGCACCCTTCCGGGTAAGCGCTACGGTGCGAATTCGCCGGTCCGTGGGATGCGCGCGGCGCTCGGCCAGGCCGTGCTCCTCGAGGCGGTCGACGAGCCACGTCACGTTCGACGCGTCGCACTTCCAAGCCCCGGCGAGGGAGCTCATCGACTGCGGTTCGTCCGGGTCGAGTTGCAGGAGGGCGTGCATCGCGCCCGGGTTGAGCCCGAAGGACGCGGCGAGCGCGGGGAACTCCTCTTTGCGCACCATCATGACCGCGGTCAGCAGCCGCCACGCCTCGTCGGCGGGGTCGTAGGCCGGGACCGGCTCCATGGTCACGCTTGGATGTTACGTCTGTTCACGCGATGTTTCAAGTACATCGAAGGTTGATGACATAGATACTTGACTTCATTCAAGGATATGTGAGAAGGTGGTCGCATGACGGACGCCATCATCGTCGAAAACCTCCAGAAGCGGTTCGGTTCGGTCGTCGCCCTCGACGGCGTGAGCTTCTCCGTGCCCACCGGCACCGTGCTCGGATTGCTCGGCCCGAACGGCGCGGGCAAGACCACGTCGGTACGCGTGCTCACGACCATCCTGCGCCCCGATTCGGGACGCGCGGAAGTGCTCGGGCTCGATGTCACCCGGCACGCGCAGGAAGTGCGGGAACGCATCGGCCTGGCCGGCCAGTACGCGGCGGTCGACGAGAACCTGACCGGTCACGAGAACCTGCGCATGATCGGTCGACTCTCCCATCTGTCGAAGTCGGTGGTGCTGACGCGTGCCGACGAGCTGCTCGAACGCTTCGCCCTCGCCGAGGCTGCGAACCGCCCGGTGCGCACGTACTCGGGTGGGATGCGCCGCCGCCTCGACCTCGCGGCCGCGTTGGTGCACCGGCCGCCGGTGCTCTTCCTCGACGAGCCGACTACGGGCCTCGACCCGAGCGGTCGCCAGGACCTCTGGGGTGTCATCGAAGATCTCGTGCGCGAGGGCACGACGTTGTTGCTGACGACGCAGTACCTCGAGGAGGCTGACCGCCTCGCCGACAACATCGTCGTGATCGACCACGGTCGCGTGATCGCCGAAGGCACGGCGTCGGAACTGAAGGCGAAGATGGGCTCCACGATCGTCGAGGTGGGTTTCCCCGACCCTGCGACTGCGCAGCGAGCGCAGGCGGAGCTCGCGCGGATCGGTCTGTGCGATATCGGAAGCGCATCGTCGGTCGTCGAGCTGAAAGTCGACGACGGCGCGCGTGTCGTGCTCGAGGTCGTCCGTGCGCTCGATCACGCCCACCTCGAGCCGGAGACACTGACAGTGCGCGAGCCGACCCTCGACGACGTCTTCCTTTCCCTGACCGGCCACAAAGCCGAAGAGCCCGAAGTCGAGGACGAATCGGTCGACGCGGGCCGCCGGCGGACGCGAGGTGCAGCATGACCGCAATAGCCATTCCCACGATGATCGACCGCCCGAAGCACAGCGGTTTCAGCTGGGCGGTCCAGGACGCGATGACCGTCACGTGGCGCAACCTCGTCGCGATGAAGCGCACGCCTCAGGTGCTGGTCTTCTCGACCATCCAGCCGATCATCTTCGTGCTGATGTTCCGGTACGTGTTCGGCGGCGCGATCCGCATTCCGGGCGTCACGCACTACGTCGACTACCTCATGCCGGGCGTGTTCGCGCAGACGGTCGTGTTCGGTTCCATCCAGACCGGTGTGGCGTTGGCGGAAGACCTGCAGAAGGGTTTGATCGAGCGCTTCCAATCGCTGCCGATGGCGCGTTCCGCGGTGCTCGCCGGGCGCACGCTCGCCGACCTCGTACGCAACGTCTTCGTCGTGTCGTTGATGGTGGGAGTCGGTTTCCTCGTCGGGTGGCGGATCCACACCAGCGTCTTCGGACTGATCGCCGGAATCGGCATGATGCTGTTGTTCGCGCACTCGCTGTCGTGGGTCTTCGCCCTGGTCGGCCTGTCCGCCGCGAATGCCGAGGCGGCGCAGGCGGCGTCGTTCCCCATCCTCGCCCCGCTCGTCTTCGCGTCGACCGCGTTCGTGTCGGCCGCGTCGATGCCGGCCCCCCTCGAATGGTTCGCGAATCACCAGCCCGTGTCGATCGTGATCGACGCAGTCCGGGCGCTCACCTACGGCGGGCAGTTCGCGTCGACGGGCAAGGTGCTCGGCGCGATTGCATGGAGCGTCGGAATCATCGTCGTCTCGGCACCGCTCGCCGTTCGCATGTACCGCCGCAAGGTCTGACCGCTCCGGCCCGACGCGGGAGCTCGTCGGCGCTGTGCGGCTCGGGCTCAGTCCAGTCGCCGCCCGAGTAGGCAAAACTCGTTGCCCTCGGGATCGGCGAGCACCACCCAGGGGACGTCCGCCGATTGTCCGACGTCGACGCGCGTAGCGCCGAGTGCGAGCAGGCGTTCGAGCTCGTCGGCCTGCTCGCTCCCGGACGGGTTCACGTCGAGATGCACGCGGTTCTTCACTGACTTTGTTTCCGGCACGGGCACGAACACGATCATCGGGGGCGCGGTGTAGTCGCCGGTCGCCGAGATCCAGCTCAACCCGCGGTCGTCGTCGGTAACCGGCCAACCGAGCACCTCGCCCCAGAACCGCGCCAGGCGGCCCGGGGCGGCGCAGTCGACGATGATCTCGGTGAGACGTGCAGCCATGACGCTGTTCTACCCGCGCGGCCGGCGCGGGGACAAAGGTCCGGCGCTACTGCGCGGGTAGCCGGCGGGCGTACGCGACCCCGGCGCGACCGAGATTTCGAGTCGGCACTTCGTCAGCGCGCGGTCGAATCGCGCCCGGGCCTCCGGTCGAGGGCTTCGACGAGCCTGTCGACGTCGGCAACGGTGACCGTCAGTGCGGAGTGTCCCGACCGGCGCAGCTTGCTTGCAACCTTGTCGTGGAAGTGGACACACACGCCGGCGTGGCTGTTGGTCCCGAAGGTCAGCCCGTCGTCGGCCAACGACATCCGGGCTCCGACGGCCGTCCACCACCGATACCCCGTCGTGACGTGCGCTCCGTCGATGTTGCTCAGGGAGGTTTCCAGCCGAAGGAAGCCGTAGGTCGCGACCAACCGCCCGTCGTCAGTCAGCGTCACGCCGTCCTTCGACGGTCGAAGTCCGAACGGCCCCCACAGCGGAAAGAGCTTCTTGTCGACTTCGTACCGGAAGACTTCGGGCACAAGATCTCCTGAGGTCGGGTATCAGCGGTATCCCCCGACAATGGTCGCACTGGTCGCGACCGGAGGCACGTCGCAACGATCCCCGATGTCGGCGACGAAGGCCTGGAAGGCGGCGACATCCTGCAACGACGACGGGTTCTCGACGTCGTGTTCGATCACGACGTGAATGAAGCTGACGCCGTCGTCGAGACGGAACACCTTGTACGTGAAGCCTTCCGGCTGCTGTTTCTCCAGATCCTCGAACACCTTCTCGATCAGCCGCTGGTTTTCGTCCGCCCGATCCGGCTTCGCCTGGTAGCGGACCACGATCGTTTTCATCATCGACTCCCGTGTCGCAGGCCGGCCGCCCGATCGAACCTGAGACCGCCGCTGACGCCGGAATTCATCGGTGTCGTCCGAGCGGATGCCGGCCAATGGCCCGCGTTGTGTGCGAAGTCGCTACGACGAGGCCGTTTCCACCGCGTCGAAGTCGAGGTCGGTGGCGTCGACCACGCTCGCCGTGCGACCGGGGCCGTCCTGCCAGGTCCAGTACATGTTCGTGTGGGCGATGACCTTGTCGGCCGGCGGAAGTCCGTACTGGGAGTAGTCGTCGGTGGTGTGCGCGTCGCCGACCAGGACCGTGTCGTACCCGCGTGCGAAGGCGCCGTGGAGCGTTGCACGGATGCAGGCATCGGTCTGGGCGCCCGTGACGACGAGCCGCCCGACGCCGCGCTGTGTCAGCTCGGATTCCAAGATCGTGTCCTCGAAGGAGTCGCCGTACTTCTTGTGGACCAGCGGCTCGGATTCCCGGCGCTGCAGGTCCGAAACGTACTGCCAACCTTCGCTGCCCTGCGGCATCTCGTCATTCGAGTGCTGTATCCAGATCACCGGCACCTGATCGGCGCGTGCCTTGTCGATCAGGCCGCGGATCTTCGCGATGACCTCGAATTCTTCCCAACCGGAGATCATCTGCAACACGCTTCGGCGCTCGGCGCCTCGGCGGTATCGACGATCGGTGGCGTGCGGGGCCGCGACGTCGAGCGGACTCATTGCCCGGGTCGCCAACGAGAAAGTTGGTCTGTTCGAGAACATCTTCGAACGATCGCAATCCACTGTTGCAGCGCTATCACCAATGCGGGCGGCCGTTCGGTACGTCTGCGGTTTCAGGTGGACGCGCCGCGGCGCTCGGAGGCCGACTTCAATCGTTGCAGCGTTTCCGCCATGTTCTTTTCGAGGTCTGCCTGCCGGTCTTTGACGCCCATGAGGAAGCGATCACTCAACGCGAAGTACCAGGGCATGTCGGCAAGCATCTCGAAGGTCTCGGTCACCACGGTGCCGTTTGTCGTCGGTTCGAAGCGGTAGCTCCACTTGGTCATGTCCCGGCCGAGGTGCCCGATGACGAACGCGAACTCGCGTCCGGGTTCGGCGGCGACAACCTTCGACTTGGTGGACCATCGAGCGATTCCGTGCGCGTTGCTCCCCTTGAAGCGCGCTCCGACCGCGGGCCCGGTGACGTCATCGAGCCAGACGCAGCGTTGGCACTCCGGACTCCACTCGCCCATACGACGAACATCCGAGACGAGGTCGTAGAGCGCCTCGGGCGACGCATCGATACTCGTTGTCGCCTTGCCGATCGTTCCCTTGTTCATCGTGCACCCCCAACCGCCGGCTCCCGGAACGCTCGCGGTTCTAGCGCAGAACGTCGACGACCACGAGTCGTCAGCGGGCGCGACACGAACCCGCGCCGTCGACCGGCAAACGATCCCTTGTATACGCTCGACCGCATGAGACTGGCTCCTCGCTACGACGGACCGGTGATCATCTCGATCGACGGACGCACCGACGACGTGCTCGCCGCAGTGTCCCGACAGCGGCGACGTCTCGAAACGATGGTCGCCGGCCTGCGGCCCGCGGACTGGAACTCGGCGAGCCGCTGCACCGGTTGGACCGTGCAGGACGTGCTCGCCCACGTCGTCGGCGTGAACGCCTTCTGGCAGGCGTCGGTGATGGCGGGACTCGCCGGCATGCCTACCCGCATCCTGACGGGCTTCGACCCGGCCGCGACCCCGCCTTTGATGGTCGACTCCATGCGCGCGCTCACGCCGGCGGAAGTGCTCGACCAGTACGTGTCGTCGAACGACGGGTTTCTCGGAGCGATCGCCGACCTCGACGAACCGGAATTGTCCATGCTCGCCGAGTCGCCGGCCGGCCTTCTTCCGATCCGCCTGCTCGCGCACCACGCCTTGTGGGACTGCTGGATACACGAGCGCGACATCGCACTCCCGCTCGGATTGGCTCAACCGGTGGAGCCGGACGAGGTGCTGTCGTGCCTGCGCTTCGCCGCCGCGCTGAGTCCGGCGTTTGCGCTGCACTCGTCGACCGCGCCGAAGGGAACGTTCTCGGTGATGGCAAGCGATCCCGAGTCCTGCTTCACCCTGGACGTCGGCGACGCGGTGTCGGTGGGTCAGGCTTCGCTTGTCGCCGACGCGCCTTGTCTGCGGGGAGACGCCGTCGAGTTGGTCGAGGCCCTGAGCCTGCGCGTACCGCTTCCCGCCTCGACGCCCGACGAATGGCGACAACTGCTCGGAGGGCTTGCG
>JAUZEI010000630.1 GCA_030839105.1 Actinomycetota bacterium | reverse complement strand
CAGTGGCGCCTGCGGGGTCGGGGGAATGTCGACGAGCGCCAAGCGGATCGCAGCCGTGTCGAGCACCGCGCCCGCGGCGGTGACCCAGGAGCGATGCGGATTCGGCGAACGAAAGAACGCGAGCGATCCGTACGAGGTGTGGGTCTCCTGCACCTCGGTGAACCACGCCATCCAGGATTCCCAGAAGCGGTCCAGCTCGAGCAGGAAGCCGGTCAGGTGCGCGCGCACGATCAACTTCCCGGGCGTGGGCGGCGTGCCGGCCCGGATCGCGAGGTCGGTCACCGCGACCTCGCGCTTGGAGAACGCGTTGTAGATCGTCGGCAGATACGCGATGAGCAGGGCCAGGAGCGCGAGACCGATCGTCGCCTCGCCGAACGCCGCGAACTCCGATGGAAGGTCGGGCGGTCGTTCGAATCCCAGCGTGAACAGCGAGGACCCACTCGTCATCAGCGCGTTTCGCAGCCCGTTCTCCTCGAGGCCCGCGAAGATGCACGCGAAGGCGCAGAACACGACGAACATCGAGACCGCCGGGAGCGCCAGCAACGCGATCGGCGCGTAGAGAGCCATGACGCGGTCGCGGGCTTCGTATCCGCGACGCGGCGATGCGAACAGCTCGAAGATTCGTTTCAGCGCGCGGAACACCGCCACCGTGAACAGCACGACGCTGCCGCGCGGCACGACGAACGTTCGGATCGCGGCATCGAGCACGATACCGGCCGCCATGATCCCGATCGCGATGAGCAGAACATCGACGACGACGATCACCTGCTACTCCTCACCCGACGGCCGTCGCCGGTTGCGCTTGATGTCGCCGTGCCGCTTCTTCTCGTCGACCCGGCGCTTCTTGGAGCTGCGTGACGGCTTCGTCGAGAAACGCTTCGCCTCGACGTGCAACGCGGCCGCGAGCCGGGTCTGCAAGCGTTCGAGCGCGAGTTCCCGGTTCTGATGCTGCGACCGACGCTCGGAAGCCGTCGCGCGTACGACGGGACCGAGCCGTTCCAGCAGTCGGGCGCGTTGGCGGGGTCCGAGCGAGGGCGACGACTCGATATCGAATCTCACCTCCGCTTTGGTGTTCGACGTGTTCGCGTGCTGGCCGCCCGGGCCACCGGACGCGGTGAACCTCCACTCGAGCTCGTCACTCGAGATGGCACACGACCGCGTGATGCGCAGCATGCCGTCACCATCCACGTCCGGACACTAGGCAACGAAACCCGCGCCCACGACCCTCTGCGCTCGGTTCGCCCCGCGAGGAGGAGCTACCGAGTGAGGGGCTTGTACTTCAGGCGATGAGGCTGGTCGGCTTCGCCGCCGAGCCGCTGGTGTCGATCCTTCTCGTAGTCGGAGAAGTTGCCCTCGAACCAGGTCACCTGGCTGTCACCTTCGAACGCCAGCACGTGGGTGGCAATGCGGTCGAGGAACCAGCGATCGTGGGAGATCACCACCGCGCACCCCGGGAACTCGATCAGCGCCTCCTCGAGCGCACGCAACGTGTCGACGTCGAGGTCATTGGTCGGTTCGTCGAGGAGCAGCGTGTTCCCGCCCATGAGCAGCGCCTTCGCCAGATGCAGACGGTTGCGCTCGCCGCCGGAGAGATCACCGACGCGCTTTTGCTGGTCGGAGCCCTTGAAGTTGAGGCCGGCGACGTAGGCGCGGCCGTGCACCTCGCGGTCGCCGACCTTGACGAGATCGACGCCTCCGGTGATCTCCTCGTACACGGTCTTGTCGGGATCGAGCGCCTCGCGCGACTGGTCGACGTAGGCGATCTGCACGGTCGGACCGACCTTGAGCGAGCCCGCGTCGGGTTCCTCCTGTCCGACGAGCATGCGGAACAGCGTGGTCTTGCCGGCGCCGTTCGCACCGATGACGCCGACGATGCCGCCGGGTGGGAGCGAGAACGAGAAGTCCTCGATCAGCAGTCGGTCGCCGTAGCCCTTGCCCAGATGCTCGGCCTGGATGACCAGGTCGCCCAACCGCGGTCCGGGCGGAATCGTGACCTGCACCTTCTCCTGGCGCTTCTCCGCCGAGTCGGCCTCCGCGACGAGCTTGTCGTACGCGGTGATGCGCGCCTTGCCCTTGGCCTGACGGGCGCGGGGCGCGAGGCGCACCCATTCGAGCTCGCGTTGCAGTGTGCGGCGCCGGGTCTCGTCGACCTTGTCCTCCTGGGCCAGACGCTGCTCTTTCTGCTCGAGCCAACTCGTGTAATTGCCTTCCCACGGGATGCCCGCACCGCGATCGAGCTCGAGGATCCAGCCCGCGACGTTGTCGAGGAAGTAGCGATCGTGGGTCACCGCCACGACGGTGCCGTGGTATTCCTGCAGATGCCGCTCGAGCCACGCGACCGATTCCGCGTCGAGGTGGTTGGTCGGTTCGTCGAGCAGCAGCAGGTCGGGTTTGCCGAGCAGCAACCGGCACAGGGCGACCCGCCGGCGCTCGCCACCGCTCAGCTTGGTGACGTCGGCGTCGGCGGCCGGGAGTCGCAGCGCGTCCATCGCGATCTCGAGTTGGCGGTCCAGATCCCAGCCGCCGACGTGGTCGATCTTGTCCTGGAGGTCGGACTGTTCCGCAAGGAGCTTGTCGAAGTCGGCATCGGGCTCGCCCATCGCGTTGCAGACCTCCTCGAACCGGTCGAGGAGATGCTTCGTGCCCGCGACGCCTTCGATGACATTGCCGAGCACGTCTTTGTCCGGGTCGAGCCGGGGCTCCTGGGGCAGAAACCCGACGGAAAATCCGGGAGTGACCCGGCATTCACCCTGATAGCCGTCGTCTTCACCGGCGATGATGCGCAACAGTGTGGACTTACCGGCTCCGTTCAGCCCGAGCACGCCGATCTTGGCG
>JAUZEI010000622.1 GCA_030839105.1 Actinomycetota bacterium | reverse complement strand
CAGCTCGCCCGACGCGAGCTTCGGGAGCAGCGCGGCCGCGGCCGGTCCTCCCGCGTCTTGCAGGACGGCGGCCGCCAGCACGGTGGGAACGTACGGGCCCGGCGCGCACGCGCGACCGAGCTCCTCGACCACGACCGCCTGCTCGACGAGGCCGACACCGCTCCCGCCGTGGGCTTCGGCGACGTGGAGGCCGATCCATCCCGGCTCGGTCAGTGCATCCCAGAATGCAGGCCGATCGTGACTCGACGCCTCGAGCGCCTCGCGCAGCACCCGCGGATCGATGCGGTCGTCGACGAATCGACGGACCGCGGTGCGGAGGTGCTCGTGTTCTTCGGTGATCCCGATCGGCATCCGTCGATAGTCGCGCGTACCTGACGTCTACGTCAGGTCGAAGCACGTTTTCCTGCCAACAGTGGGCAGGGTTTCCGGCGCCACACGCACGTTTTCCTGCCAACAGTGGGCAGGGTTTCCGGCGCCACACGCACGTTTTCCTGCCAACAGTGGGCAGGGTTGGGGCGGGGGCGGTCATCAGAGCTCTTCGAGGCCGTTGAGGACGGCGGCGAGGTCGGCGGGGTGACTGATCATCACGTTGTGGCCGGTGTCGAGGTCGACGATCGCCACCCGTCCGCCGGGAACCGCCTCCAACGCCGCGATCGACGCGTCCTGCGCGGCCGGGGTCAGCGCGTTGTCGCGGCGGAGGCGGACGTAGGTCTTCGACAGCGCGGCCGGAATGCCCGAACGGTCGACCGGCTCGAGCATCACCTGCACCGAGTCGCCGCCGAAGTGGTCGAGCACGAAGCGGGTCTGGGCGGTGTCCATGTCGTTGCAGAACATCTCCGTCACGACCGCTTCGGTCAGACCACCCGCGACCCGTTCCATCATCTCGGGCGCCATCGCGCTGATGCCGTTCTCGCCCTGAGCGGGCGCGAGCGCGGACACGAACACGAGATGGGCGACGCGTTCGGGAGCGCGGTGCGCGACCGCTCCCAACGTGAGCCCGGCGAGCGAGTGGCCGACGAGGACGAAGCGATCGAAGCCGGCGTCGTCAGCCGCGGCGAGGACCGCATCGGCCCAGTCGGCGAGGCACACCGTGTCGAGTTCGGGCGGAGTTTCGTGACGACCCGGACCACCGCGGATGGAGACGGGAGGCAGGTCGACGGCGACGACCGGGCGGTCGAGCAGCGCCAGCAACGGTTCCCAACACCAGGCGCCGTGGCCCCCGCCGTGTACGAGAACGATCGGCACCGGCGCCGGCAACGCTTCTTCGGACGGGTCCATCGCGGTCAGACGAGCTTCTCGCCGTCGCGCTCGACGGAGATCGCCTGGGTCGGGCATCCCTGCGCCGCGAGGACGATCTTGTCGTCGGGCTGCGCGGCGGGGTCGACGAGGATCGCGATCCCGTCGTCGTCGAGATCGAAGACGCCCGGAGCCCAGAACGAGCAGTTGCCCGATCCCATGCACGCCTCGCGGTTGATCGTGATCTCGAGCGCCATGTCAGTCCTTCACTCTCCCGTTGCTCCTCACCCGGCGACGTCGCAGAAACGCGCGTACCGGTCGCCGACGGCGCTCGCCCAGACCGGATCCGGATCGACGACGTGCGCCGTACGCGCCCAGCGCGCACCGTCGTTCATCGACGCCTCGAGACCGGCCGCGACGCGGGCGAGGAACGCAGCACCGAGCGCGCCGCCTTCGGGTACGGCGCACACGTGTACGGGCAGCCCGGTGCAATCGGCGAGCGCCTGCATCCACGCTTCGACGCGGGTGCCGCCGCCCGTCGCCACGATGCGCCGCGCCGGAGTGGGACACACGTCGATCATCCGGCGAGTCACGAATCCGGCCGCCTCGAACGCAGCGCGGCGGATCGAGCCGGCGTCGTGGGTCAGGTCGAGGTCGACGAGTTGCGCGCGCCGTTCGGCGTCCTGGAACGGGACGCGCTCGCCGCGCGGGTACGGCGCCCAGATCGGAACCCGCCCGGGATCACCGACCGAAGCGGGCGTGCCGTCGCCGGCCCCATCGGCAGCCGACGCGCACATGCGATCGACCCAATTGAGGAAGAGCCCACCCGCGTTGCTCGGTCCGCCGAGGAGGAACTTGCCCGGCGCGGTGTGCGGAATCGAATAGTGGTGTGCGATGTCGACGGGATCGGGAGTGACCGCCCACACGATCAACGTCGTGCCGCAGATCACGAGCACGTCACCATCGTCGTCGCAGCCCGCGACGAGTTGCTCCGCCATCGCGTCGATCGTCCCGCCCTCGAGCACACAACCCGGGCGCCCCTCGACCTCGCCCAGCGCATGACCGCTCGGTCCGATGATCGGCATCTGGTCGGGACGCGCGCCGGCCTCGTCCAACCTCTTCTCGTCCCACTGCGTCCAGTCGAACAACGGAAACGCGGTGGCGGCAACAGTCGACGAGATCACGGGCCGGCCCGACAGCGCATGGTTCGCGACTCCCTGCGCCATCCAGTAGCCGCGCGCGTCCGGATACTCGTGCGCCTGCCAGTGCAGGAACTGCGCGAGCTCGCCCGCCTCTGCAATCGCGCCCGGCCGGTCGGCGTGGCCCCGCTCGTCGCCGTAGAGAAGGCCGGGCGCGCACGGGATGCCGTTGGCGTCGACCGAGGTGAGCGAGGGCACCATTGCCGCGACCGAGACACCCCGGGCGTCGACATCTCCGAGGGCATCGAGCGCGCGGCGCGGACCTTCGTGCCAGGCCGTCGCCGCGTCGTGCTCGAAGCGAAGTGGTGTCGGCACGAAGAAGTCGTGCGGGACGCGGGAGCGGGCCGCGATGTTGCCGTCGGCGTCGACCGCGACCGCCTTTACCGACGAGGTTCCGATGTCGATTCCGACGGTGAGCTCGGACACGGCGGCCGACACTAGGCGAGCGCCGCGATGACTGCGTCGTGGAGCAAACCGTTCGTACAGACGAAGCTGCCCGCATCGATGCGGGTGTTGCCGTCGACCCCGGTCCACCGGCCGCCGGCTTCCGCGAGGATGGGTACGAGGGCGGCGATGTCCCAGAGCGACACGATCGGGTCGACGGCCACGTCGAATGCGCCCTCCGCGACCAGCAGGTGCTGCCAGAAGTCGCCGACACCCCGTGTGCGCCAGCACCGATGTGACAGATCCACGAGCTTCGGCCCGATGCCGCCGGCGTGGAAACGCTCGGAGGTGTCCCACGCGAACGAGAGGTGCGCGTCGCTCAGGTCGGAGACCGACGAGACGGCAATGCGCTCGCCGTCGCGGAATGCACCGAGCCCCCGGCCGGCCCACCACCGCATTCCCAGCGCGGGCGCGGAGGCGACGCCGACGATCAACTCACCCGCACGTTCCAGCCCGATCAACGTCGCCCAGATGGGTACACCGCGCACGTAGTTCTTGGTGCCGTCGATGGGATCGATGATCCAGCGGTACTCGGAGTCGGCGTCGGTCCCCGCGTCGGTGCCGAACTCCTCGCCCAGAACCACGTGACCGGTCGCCGCCGCGAGGCGTTCGCGAATCGCCCGTTCGACCGCTTCGTCGGCTTCGCTCACGGGCGTGAGGTCGGGCTTCGTCGTGACCTTCAGATCGTGCGCGCGGAATCGGTCCATCGTGATGTGATCGGCCCGATCGGCAAGCTCCAGGGCGAGCGCCAAGGCCTCGACGGTGTCCATCGCGCCGAGCATACGGGAGCCCGCGAACGTGTCGATGAGGGCTCTATGGACGATATGGTCGGCGTCGTGGCCCGTCGCGACGACGTGATGGCGCAAATCTGCGCACGCGTTTCCCCGTCCGACCCCGCGGGCGCGAAAGCGTTCGTCCACGCTTACTTCGAGCAACTCGCCGACGACGACCTCGAGACGTGGACGACCGAGGAGCTCGCGCAGGCCGCACTCGAGCACTTGCACTTCGGCGCGCGGCGCGCCCCGCGCGAGACGCTCGTGCGCGTGTACACCCCCGAGCACGGGCACACCTCGATCGACGTCGTGATCGACGACATGGCGTTCCTCGTCGACTCGCTGACAATGGCGCTCGATCGCCGCAGTCTCGGCGTTCATCTCGTCGTACACCCGATCCTGCGCGTGCGCCGCGCCGCCGACGGCACGCTGCTCGCCATCGAGACGGAGATCACCGGCTCGGACACGTCGACCGCGGGCACGGGCACTGGCGCAGGACCGGGCGAAGTGTCCGACCTCGAGTCGTGGACGCACATCGAGGTCGACCGCGAGACGAGCGCCGACATCCTCGAATCCGTGCGGGTCGAGTTGCTCGAGGTCCTCGGCGACGTGCGCGCCGCGACCGACGACTGGAAACCGATGCTCGACGCGGTGCAGCGCGTCGAGCGCGAGCTCGACGACACGCCGCCGCCCTGCGGTACCGACGAGGTCGCGGAGGCGAAGGCGCTGCTGGAATGGCTGGCCGACCAGCACTTCGCGTTCCTCGGATATCGCGAGTACCGGCTCACTCCCGACGACGCACTCGTCCCCGTCGCCGGTACCGGGCTCGGCTTGTTGCGCAAGGCGCCCCTCAAACCGTCGACCAGCTTCGCGTCCCTCCCGCCCGCCGTCCGGGCCAAGGCCCGCGACACCACGCTGCTCGTGCTGACGAAGGCCAACGCCCGCTCGCGAGTGCATCGCCCCACTCACCTGGACTACATCGGGATCAAACGCTTCGACGCCGACCGGAACGTCGTCGGTGAACATCGCTTCATCGGCGTGTACGCGTCGACCGCCTATACCAGCAGCACGTTCGACGTGCCGGTGGTGCGCCGGAAGGTCGCGGCCGTCCTCGAGCGCGCGGCGTTCCTGCCCACGAGCCACGACCAGAAGGATCTCATCCAGATCCTCGAGACGTATCCGCGCGACGACCTTTTCCAGATCGATGTCGACCATCTGTTCCGGAGCGCGACGGGCATCCTCCGGTTGCAGGAGCGGCGCCGCGTCCGGGTGTTCGTGCACCACGAGCCGTACGGACGCTTCGTCTCGGTCCTCGTGTTCATCCCTCGCGACCGCTACACCACGCAGGTGCGTGAGCACATCGCGCGGATCCTGCTCGACGCGTACAAGACCGACGAGTACCAGTGGAACACGCGGCTCTCGGAGTCGGTGCTCGCCCGGCTGCACTACGTCCTGCATCTCGATCAGAAGGCCGGCACGGCAACCGAGGTCGACGTCCCCGCGCTCGAGAAGACCGTCGCCGCGGCCGCCCGGGCGTGGGTCGACGACCTGCGCGACGCGTTGGTTGCCGCCCGCGGCGAGGAATCCGGGCTCGACACGTTGCGCGCCTGGGGTGACGCCTTCCCGGCGGCGTATCAATACGACTTCGACGCCGCGGAAGCACTCGTCGATCTCCCGCGGCTCGAACAACTCGACGAAAAGCGGTCGCTCGGGGCCCGCCTCACGATCGGCGACGGGCACCTCGACCTCAAGCTCTACGGCTGCGGGATCCAGCCGTCGCTCTCCGACGTCCTGCCCCGCCTCACGAACATGGGCGTGATCGTCGACGACGAGCACCCGTACGAGATGCGGCCGAAGGACGTCGTCCCCCGGTGGGTCAAGTGGTTCCGGCTGCGGGTGCCGGACGGGACGACGGTCGACCCCGCCTCGCTGCGACTCTTCGAGGAGGCGTTCCTCGCCGTCGTCGACGGCCGCGCCGAGGACGACCGCTTCAACCGTCTTGTTCTCACCGCCGGTCTCTCGTGGCGCGAGGTCGCGCTGCTGCGCGCGTACTGCCGGTACCTCCGCCAGGCCACGACGCGTTACAGCCTCACGTACATCGAGGATGCGCTGAGCGTGCATACGGAGATCGCTCGCAAGCTGGTCGAGCTGTTCGTCGCGCGTCTCGATCCGTGGGCGGCGGCCGGACGCCCGGCGGCCGATGACGAAACGAGTGAATGCCTCGCTGACGATGTGCGAACCGCGCTCGACGCGGTGGCCTCACTCGACGAAGACCGCATCCTGCGCGCACTACTCGATCTCGTCCTCGCGACCCTGCGCACGAACTGGTTCCAGGATGCGGGCGCCGCGGCCAATCCGCCGCTGTGCGTCGCACTCAAATTCGACCCGACCGCGATTCCCGACTTGCCGTTGCCCCGGCCGATGTTCGAGATCTTCGTGTACTC
>JAUZEI010000612.1 GCA_030839105.1 Actinomycetota bacterium | reverse complement strand
CCTCGTAGTAGTAGAGCGTGAGCACGAGGCGCTCGCGGTCGGGCATCCGGTTGATCGCGTCGGCCAGGACCTGACGCATCTCCTCGGATTCGAAGGCCTCGACCGGATCGTGGCCGCCGCCGGCGATCGTGTCGCCCACCGTCGCCCCGCTGCCGCGTTCGGAGCCGGCCGACAGCAGCTCGTCGAGCGCAACGACGCCGACGAAGCTGATCTGGCCGAGCGTGGTGGCGAGCTCGCCTTCGGTCACCCCGAGCTCGACCGCGACCTCTTTGTCGTCCGGACTGCGGCGCAATTCGTTCTCGAGCTTCGAGTACGCACGCTCGATGGCACGCGCCTTGGCCCGCACGGAGCGGGGCACCCAGTCGATCGAGCGCAGTTCGTCGATGATGGCGCCCTTGATGCGACTGATGGCGTAGGTCTCGAACTTGTAGCCCCGGCCGGGATCGAACTTGTCGATCGCGTCGATCAGGCCGAAGATCCCGTAGCTGACGAGGTCGGACTGCTCGATGTTCTGGGGAAGCCCGGCGGCGACGCGTCCCGCGACGAACTTGACGAGTGGCGAGTAGTGGAGGATCAGACGCTCGCGCGCGTCCGAGGTCCCGCCCTCTTTGTAGTCACGCCATAGCTCGGCGATGTCCGCGGCGGACTCGTCCACTCTGCTCGCCCTGCTCCCTAGGCCCTTGGGTGCGTCCGTTCGTACACAGACTTCAGCCGCTCACGGGTGACGTGAGTGTAGATCTGTGTGGTTCCCACATCGGCGTGTCCGAGCAACTCCTGAACAGCTCTGAGATCTGCTCCGCCTTCGAGGAGGTGGGTTGCGTATGCGTGGCGCAGCGCGTGGGGGTGGAGCGACCGGCCGTCGGCGAGTGGGTTCCGATCGAGCACCCGGCGGACGTCGCGCGGGGTCAGGCGCCGGCCGCGCGCGTTGAGGAACAGCGCGGTCTCCGCCTGGGCGCTGGCATCCAGGCCACCGGGCCACGCGGGACGGCCGAACGTCAGGTACCCCGCGACCGCCTCGAGCGCGGGTTCGCCGAGCGGCAGCCGGCGCACTTTTGCACCCTTTCCGAGCGCGGTGACCGTTGCCCGGCGGAGGTCGACGTCGCCGATGTTCAGGCCGCAACATTCGCTGACACGGAGTCCCGCTCCGTACAGCAGCTCGACGACGGCGAGGTCGCGCCACGCGCGCGGATCGCCGGATCCCGTCCGGTCGGAGAGACCGTCGAGCAGCGCGGCCGCTTCCGAGCGCCTCGGCATGCGCGGGAGCCGACGCGCGCCCTTGGGGGCCTGCACCGCGGCTGCGACATCGCGGCCGAGCACTCCCCGCCGGCGGAGATGGCGAAGGTACGCGCGCACCGAGGCGGCCTTGCGGGCGATCGACGGCCGGGAGAGACCCCTGGTCTGCAGGTATGCCAGGTATCGGCGCAGGGCGCGGTGGTCGAGCGCCGACGCGTCGGGGCAGCCGCCGCGCTCGCACCAGTGCACGAACTCCTGCGCGTCGTGGGCGTACGCCCGCCGGGTGTTCTCGCTCATGGCGCTCAACGCCAGGACGAAGCCGTCGGCATCGTGGCCCGATCGCCGCCGCGGGGCGCCGGCATCGTCGCTTGCATCCCTGGGCCCGGAATCCATCCGGGGCACCGTAGTTCGAACCTGTCACACCGTCCGCGTATGGTCACGCTCCGCCGTCGAGGTCGCGGTCCCGACCTTCCTTCCACCGCCATCCGCCCGTTCCGGGCGATGCGCATGCCCTGAGGGAGTCGACGTGCTGGCAGCCGTTCGCAGCGCCGTGCTGGAAGGTGTCGACGGCCGGATCGTCACCGTCGAGGTCCACGTGTCCCGAGGATTGCCGGGCTACACCGTCGTCGGCCTGCCCGATGCCGCGGGCCGGGAGTCGCGGGAACGGGTCCGGGCCGCGCTGCTGTCCTCCGGTCTCGAGTACCCCCAACAACGCGTCACGGTGAATCTCGCGCCTGCATCGGTCCGCAAGACCGGCGCAGGTCTCGAGCTCGGCGTCGCGCTCGCGCTCACGTGCGCGGCGGGCGGGCTCCCGGCGGGCGTCCTGGAAGGCATCGCCGTGCTCGGTGAGCTCGGCCTCGACGGTGGCGTGCGTCCGGTCGTCGGCACCATCGCGCTCGTCGACGCCCTCGCGCGCACCGGGATCGAGCACGTCATCGTCCCTGCCGCGAACGCCTCGGAAGCGGCCCTCGTGCGCGGTGTCAACGTGCGCGTGGCCCGCACTCTCGGCGAGCTCCATGCATGCTTGAAAGGCGAGACGCCCTGGCCGGAACGACCCGAACCACCGCCCACGATCGCCTGCGCGCCGGAGGGCGACGAACCCCTCGACCTCGCCGACGTGCGCGGTCTCCCCCAGGCGCGCCTCGCACTCGCGGTCGCCGCGGCCGGTGCCCACCATCTCCTGATGGTCGGGCCACCCGGGGTCGGCAAGACGATGCTCGCCCGACGCCTGCCGACGATCCTCGCGCCGCTCGAACACGCCGAGGCCCTCGAAGTCACCAAGATCCACTCCGCGGCGGGAAACCATCGCGGTCCGGCGCTGCGGACCGATCCGCCCTTTCGCCAGCCCCACCACAGCGCGTCGATGGTCTCGCTCGTCGGCGGCGGCAGCAGCCGGGTCCGACCCGGCGAGGTCAGCCTGGCGCATCGCGGCGCGCTGTTTCTCGACGAGTTGCCCGAGTTCCCCGTGCACGCGCTCGAGGCACTGCGCCAGCCGCTCGAGGAGCGACTCGTCCGGGTCAGTCGGGCGTCGGGAACGATCGAATTCCCCGCCGAGTTCCTGTTGGTCGCCTGCGCCAACCCGTGCCCGTGCGGGCGCAAGGAGCTCGAGTGCCGATGCGGCGACGTACAGAAGACTCGCTACGCCCGGCGCCTCTCGGCCCCGCTCCTCGACCGGTTCGACCTGCGGGTCAAGGTCGAGACGCCCGGCAACGAGCCCGGTGAATCGTCGGCAGTGGTCGCGGCACGCGTCGCCACTGCGGTGGCCCGCCAGCGCGTACGGCTACGCAACACGCCGTGGCGCCGCAACGCCCACATCCCGGCCGGCGCGTTGGAGCGATACCTGGCCCTCGACGACGTCGCCCGAGACGCGTGGGTCGGCCAGTGCGAAGTGCGCCGGCTCACCGGCCGCGGCGCGGCGCGTATCCGCCGTGTCGCACGCACGATCGCCGATCTCGACGACGCGACCGAGATCAGCGCCGTCCATGTCGACCGCGCGGCTTGGATGCGGGAGGACCTGTGGTGACGCGTCTCAGCCATCGTTGGGAGCGCGGCGACGCGTTCCCGGTCCGCGACGCCGATCTGCTCGACGTGATGGTCGACGCCCGCATGCCGCGCGTCCTGCTCGGCGAGGGTGACCGGCCGGACGCATTCACTGCGCCCCGTGTCGCGATCGTCGGCACGCGCGCGGCCACGCCGATGGGGCTCGCGGATGCCATCGAGATCGGCGCGTTCTGTGCGCGCGCCGGCATCACCGTGATCAGTGGTCTCGCGATCGGCATCGACGGCGCCGCGCACACCGGTGCCCTCGACGCGGGCGGCTTGACGGTCGGCGTCGTCGCGACCGGTCTCGACGTGACGTATCCGCGCCGGCACGGACGGCTGTACGAGCGCGTGCGCGAACAAGGTCTCATCGTCGGCGAGAACGACTACGGCACGCAGCCGCTGCCGTGGCGTTTCCCGATCCGGAATCGCATCATCGCCGCGCTCGCCGACGCCGTCGTCGTGGTCGAGGCAACTGCGAGCGGCGGGGCGCGGATCACGGCCAACGACGCGGCGCGCTTCGGGCGCGACGTCTATGCATTGCCGGGGTCGCGCCGCAATCCCGCCGCCGCCGGATGCAACGCGCTGCTGCTCGATGGTGCGAAGCCGTTGCTCGATCCGTCCGACATCCTCTTCGCGCTCGGGCGGGGTGGCACCGTCGAAGGGGGCTGGCGTGCTCCCCCGCCGCCGATCGACCCCGACCAGCGCGCCGTCCTGCACGCCCTGGCCGGAGATGCGGCATCCATCGAGGAAATCGAACGGAGAGTCCGGATTCCGGTGGATCGTCTGGGTGCGGCCTTGCGGGCCCTCGAGCGGGGTGCGCACCTGGAGCGCAAGCGGGGTCTGTGGTGGCCCCGGTGATCAACTCGCAGCAACACATGACGAAGAAAAAGGTGTGGAGCTCACCCAATGCCCCTACGACCACGCCGCGATCGAGGCCGAGGCGTGGTCGGGAGGGTCCATCGTGTTGTACTGCCCGGCGTGCGACGCCGCGTGGGAGTGGCACGGCGCGTGGCTCCGACGCATCCGCGAACCCGACCGCGAGAAGGCCCGGGCTGCGCGCTTGGGCGAGAAGTCGGCCGAGCCCGCGGGCTGAGCGGCGCCGAACCTGGTACTACGGCTATTCGCCGGTGAAGCGAGGCTCGCGTTTCTCGGTGAACGCGATCATCGCTTCGGCGGTGTCCCGTGACGAGAACATCAGCGCCTGCGCGACGCCTTCGTGCTCGAGGGCCTCCGCCATCGTGTGATTGAGGCCGTCGTTCACCTGACGCTTGATGAC
>JAUZEI010000601.1 GCA_030839105.1 Actinomycetota bacterium | reverse complement strand
CAATGCCATGACGACGGTCATCGTGAACGCGAGCAGGAGACCGCGCGGCTCGGCGCGG
Organism: Actinomycetota bacterium; assembly: GCA_030839105.1. Lineage (GTDB taxonomy): Bacteria > Actinomycetota > Acidimicrobiia > IMCC26256 > PALSA-610 > PALSA-610. Next base: position 4,586 of record JAUZEI010000601.1, on the reverse strand, counting down.
TAGCCGAACTTCACCGTGCGCCAGAGCGAGCTGAGCGCGGGCGGCAGATCTTCAGGTGAGCGTTTCATGCGCCACCTGCTCGCCGTGCTCGTCGACCTCCACCTCGTCGGTGAAGCGTTGCGCCTGGAGATCGAACATCGTCTGGTAGCGGCCGCGCTGCGCCATGAGCTCGTCGTGCGTCCCGAGCTCGACCATTCGGCCCTGATCGATCACACAGATGCGGTCGGCCTGGCGAACAGTCGAAAAGCGGTGTGACACGAGGATCGTCGTGGTGTGACTGGTTGCCGCCAGCACGCGGCCGAAGATCTCGGCTTCGCCGCGCACGTCGAGCTGCGCGGTCGGTTCGTCGAGGAGCACCACGCCGGCGCCCAGCCGCACCGCGCACAACGCGCGCGCGAGCGCGACGCGTTGCCACTGACCGCCAGACAGGTCGATGCCGCCGGCGTACGACTTGGCGAGCACGGTGTCGAGATCGGCGAGATCGTCGGCGCCCGCCTCTCGTAACGCCTCGTGAATCGCGGCATCCGGCGCGCCACGCGGTGCGATGTTCACGCGCAGGGACCGCTCGTAGCGAACGAAGTCCTGGAACACCGCGGTAACTCTCGAACGCCACTCGTCGAGATCGAGCTCGCGCAGATCGACGCCGTCGATCTCGATGCTTCCCGATTGCGGATCGTAGAGACGGCACAACAACTTCGCGAGCGTCGTCTTGCCGGCGCCGTTCACGCCGACGATCGCGAGCGACGATCCGGCCGGTATGACGAGGTCGAAGCCGTCGAGAACGGGCGGAAGGTCGGGCCGGTACGCGAACGTCACATCGCGGAATCGGATCTCGCGCGCGGGCATCGCGGTTGTAGAGATCGAGTTCGAGGCGCCGGCGACCGGATCAGTCGGAAGCGCGCCCGCTTCGGCCATGCGGGGCTCGAGCCGGGCCAGCGCGGCCACCGGCGCCGCCGATCCGTCGAGCGCCCAGCTCCATCCGCCGAAGGCGATCATCGACGTTCCGACGAGCGCGGTGAGGAAGACGATCGTGCGGTCGAGACTGATGCGATTGTCACCCGCGGCGTTGGCGATAGACCACGCGACGAGCACGTTGGCGCCCAGCACCACCAGCAGGCTCAACGCCAGCGGGCGCTCGCGCAGCCGGGTCGCCTTCCACTGGAGCTCGTAGAGGCGACGGCGGCGGGTCGTGAAGCGGTCGATGACCCAGTCGGAAAGCCCGAACAGGCGCACTTCCTTGGCCGCCGGCGCGTCGACCGCGAGCCGGTACGCGTACTCGGCGTGACGCTGCGCGGTGCGCACCTCGTCGGTGTTGCGGTCCCGCCACACCGCGGACTCGCGCAGGAGGTAGTGCGTCGAGAGCCAGGCGCCGATGAGCAAGGGCGCGGCCCACCACGCGAATCCGAACAAGAGCACGCCCGAGGCGAAGCCGCCGACCATCTCGACGAGGCCGCTCGCGATGAAGTCCATGCTGATCGAAAGCGGCGGGCCGGTGATGCCGAGGTCGAAGTCTCGGGCCACGGTCAGGTCGGTGGTGAGGTCGGGGTTTTCGAGGTGCGCGATCCCGGGCGGCGCGGTCGTCGCCGTCGTCAAGCGGTCGTAGAGATACGCCGCCGTCCGGCTGCCGAGGTTGGCGCTGATCGCGAGGTGCAACGGAGTGAGTACCTGGAACAACACGAACACGACGCCGACCGCGGTGAGCGGACCCGCGAGCGACCGCCCGCTGTCGACCGCACCGATCAACGCGCCGGTCGCGACCGCGATCCCGGCCGGGAGCAAGCCCCGGAGCGCGAGCAGGAGCCACCATCCGTACGCCAGGCCGGGCGCGGCGCGGAACAGCGCACCGAAGAACTGATACTCCTGGCGAGCTCTCAGGCTCCGCATCGAGCCGAGGCTAAATCAGGTTGCCCGCGCGATGGGCTGGGGTGACAAGAGCGGGCCGAGCACGAGCCGCCAGTCGATCGCCGGTACGCCGGGCATCAAGAGGTCGGCGAACGCGAGACCCACGGGCATCAGCTGTGCCGAGCGGGCGAGGATGTCGAGGTCGCGCCGTTCCTTCGGTGTTCGCGCGCCGATTGCCGTGAGGTACTCGCGTTTGCCGTCTTCTTGCACGCGGTCGAGCGTCGTCGCGACGTGCGGGTGAATACGGGCGGCGAGATGCGCCTCGATCCGAAACCGCCGCCACTCGCGCCGCGGTGCGCTCAGGTAGCCGGCAACGATCTTTGCGGCCATCACGCCGGGATCCTTCGCAACGATGGTTTCCTCGAGGGAACCGAGATCGTCGGAAAGCCGGCGCGAGAGCAGGCTGTCGATCGCGTGCTCGAGGAGATCTTCCTTGGTCTCGTACCGTCCGTAGATCGCGCCCGCGGTGAGCCCCGCTCGGCGCGCAATGCGCGATCCGGTCGCGCGTTCCAAACCGACCCGTGAGACGATCGCCGCCACCGCGTCGATGAGCGCGTCTTCCACCGGGTCGTCGGTTTGTGCACGCACCACCGGCGCTGCTCTCGCGACGAAGCGGTCCGACGGTTCGTCGTACGGCTGCCCGAACGACTGGCGCATGCCGCGCAAGGTGGAATCCCAGTTGAGTCGCCGCCGTCCCGGACCGCGGTGCAGGAGAATCCCCCACATGGTCGCGAGCGTGTAGATCACCTGGGCGCGCCGCCGCGCGCGGCGGGTTCGCGGTCCGGCACCCCACCGCGTCATCCATTCGTCGACGTCGGCCAGCACCACCTCCTCGAGCTCGTCGATGCGCCGAGCGGCGCCCAAGAGGTCGAGCGCCACGATCGTCTCGACTGAGGGCGACGCGAGCTCCGCGAGAAGGTCGTCGAGGTCGGGGGGAACGTTGCGATCAACGAGCATTGCAATCGCACTGTCGAGGAAGTCGAAGTGCCGGTCTCGGACCCGGGCGGTCCAAACCGCCGCGCCCAGCTCCGCTCCACTCTCGTACCGGCCGTAAAGCGCGCCAGTGGTCAAGCTCGCGCGGCGCGCGACTGCGCTCATAGCAAGCCGATCGATCCCGACGGCCTCGATCTCGTTCAATCCCGCGTCGAGGATCAAGACGTCGTTGAGCTGCGACGATGCCGAGCGGCGTCGGGGCGCGAACGGCGCGGCCTCGGGGCCGGTGGGCTTTGCCTCGCTTGCGCCCAATTCGCTGTCCCTCAGTATGGATGTGGCGGTATGGATGTGTGCCGGCGAATGATTTCGCGGTGATTAATTTGTGTGTGAAGCCTGTGAGGAATGCATAATAGGCTCTACAATGATTCCCCGCAGCCGCGCACCGGGCGCCCGGGAAGGAATTCGCTCATGACCGAGCAGCCAGCGTTGTTCAGTGTGCTCGGCGCCGTGCGTGTGAAAGCCGGCGGCCGAGTCGTCGAGATTGCCGCGCCTCGCCAACGAGCGCTGCTCGCGTTGCTGTTACTCAAGGCCAATCGAACTGTCAGTACCTCGGCACTGATCGACGGCATTTGGGGCGAAGGACCGCCGCAACACCCCGAATCGGCCCTGCAAATCGTCGTGTGCCGCCTCCGCCACGCGCTCGGACCGTTCTCGTCGCGCGTCGTGCGTGATGCCGTCGGCTACCAGATCGAGCTCGGGCCCGATGAGCTGGATCTCACCCGCGCGCAGGCCCACGGCGTCGAGGCCCGCCGAGCGATGGAAGCCGGAGACGCCCGGGCGGCCGCCACCGCGTTCGACGCGGCACTCGCGTGCTGGGCCGGTGACCCGCTCGCCGATCTCGTTATCTTCCCGTTCTACGACGGGCTGGTTCGAGGCTTGCAGGAGATCCAGCTGGACCTGGTCGAATCGCGCAATGCCGCGTATTTACGCTGCGGGCGTCATCACGAGTTGCTGCCCGATATCGACAACTGGATCGCGGCAAATCCGTGGCGCGAGCGGCTGCGCGCGCATCAGATGGTCGCCCTTTACCGCAGCGGCCGGCAGATCGAGGCGCTGGCCGCATACGAGGATCTTCGCCGGCTGCTACTCACCGACTTCGGCGTCGATCCGTGCGAAGACGTCCAGCAGTTGCACCGTCGCATACTCCGTCGCGACCCGACACTGCTCGGTGTCCCTGTGACGATTTCCTGACGCTTTCGCGTCGGACCTGCGTTCGGGGTTCGGACCGCCGGTCCTGCGAATAGTCGCATTTGGTCGGCAAGAAAGCCGCACGAAAGTTCCGGCATTTAGCTTCCCACCGCTGGTCGCATTCGTCGACCGCGGTCCACGCGCGCAGGCTGGGGTCAGTGCGCGGAGTGACCTCAACACTGATGGGGGATGGAATGCGGAATTCGTATACCGGTAAGTCTTCGCGCGGGAGGAAGTTGCATCGTTTCGTAGCGGTCCTCGCGGGCGCGTGTTTGGTGAGTGGCGGCGCCATCGCCGCGAGCGTGACGAGCGCGACTGCCGACACGCAGGGGCCGATCACCTTCGAGTCGGGCTACACCAACGGCTCGGTGAACGGTCAGGACGGCTGGTCGAGCACCGGCGGATACGACCAGGCGATCGTCGACAACAGCACGATCCCCGCCGCACCCGCGAGCTTCGGGACCAAGAGCTTCCGAATCTCCGACGCCGTGACGAGCGACGGG
>JAUZEI010000066.1 GCA_030839105.1 Actinomycetota bacterium | reverse complement strand
CCGTCCGACGGGGGTGACGACGGGTACCGCGAGCACGTCCGACCCCACCGGTCGAGCCCGATCGAGGCGACCGGTCGCGACCAGTACCTCCGCGGCCGCCGCGCGCTGGTGCGCGGACGAGATCGCGGCGTCGACCGCTCCGAGGTCGTCCGTCGCGAAGGCGCACCGCTGCCCGTCCGAGTCGTGGAGCGCGATGGCGTCGGCGCCCAAACCGCGGCACAGGGCCACCAGCGCCACCGCGAGTGCGCCCTCGGCGGGCAGAGGGCCGGCGAGCTTGTCGAGAACGCCGCGCAGCGTCTCCAGCATGCGATTGCGACGGGTCGCCTCGGCGAGGAGTCGTTCCTTCTCGATGGCGGCCGCGGCATGACTCGCGTACAGCGAGACGAGCTCGAGCTGATCGGCCTGTGGTCTTCCTACGGTGTCGGCATAGCCCGAGATGGTGCCGAGCACCCCCGCCGCGCCGACGATGGGAACCGACCACGAGCTGCGCGGCTGGCCCGCGCCCGTCCAGCGCAGTGGTCGCCACAACTCGCTGCGCCGCGTGTCCTCGATGACGACCGTGGTACCTGTCGCGGCGGCCGAGCCGGGAGGACCGCCGCCGGGGCCGACCGGCAAGAGGTCGAGCAGGTCGTGACTACCTGCAGACATGCCGACCGTCGCGGACGGGCGCAGCCGCGCCTCCTCGCCCGATTCGTCGAGCAGGTGGACGCAGAGCTGGCGCACACCGAGCGCCTCTGCCATAGCCGAGACGATCAGCGGCAGGCTTGCGGCGGGCTCGACGTCGGCCAGCTGCTCGACGAGGCTGTGCAGGCGCCGGAGTTGGCGGCGGGCCGCGGAGACGGTCTCGATTCCGGACATCATCGCGACGACGTCGTCCGGATGGAGCTCGAGCGGGGAAGCGGTCGCCAGGATCTGGCCGTCGCGGAGGATGGCGATGCGATCCGCGAGCGCGAAGACCTGATCGAGTCGGTGTGACACGAGCAGGATCGCGGTACCCGCCGACCGCAGGTCGTCGAGCAGGCGCTCGACGACCAACGTCTCGGTCACGCCCAGCGACGCGGTCGGCTCGTCGAGGACAAGGAGGGCAGGGGCGCGCCGGACGGCGCGCGCGATCGCGACGAGCTGACGTTGGCCGCCCGACAGTGTTCGTGCCGGGCGCCGTAGATCGGTAGGGGTGAGGTGCAGCGCGTCGAAGAGGGCCGAGGCCTCGTTGGCCATCGTGCGCTCGGCGAGGACCACGCCGTCGCGGAGTTCGTCGCCGAGGAAGATGTTGGCGACGACGCTGAGGTTGTCGCAGAGCGCGAGGTCCTGCCAGACCACCGCGACACCTTGCGAACGGACGCCGAACGGATCCGCGATGAGCGGGACACCGGCGACTTCGACGGTGCCACGATCGGGTTGGTACGTCCCGGCGACGCACTGCACAAGGGTCGATTTTCCGGTGCCGTTCTCGCCGACGAGCGACACGATCTCGCCCGGCCATACGTCGAGGTCGACACCGCGGAGCACGTCGACCCGACCGAACCGCTTGTGGACATTGCGCAGGCGAAGCGTCGCGACCGTGGACACGTCGTCGCTCGGTGAGCCCGCTGCAAGGCGATCCGTCACGGATGCAGTGTGTACCACTCGTCCGGCAGAATTCGACTCGCGCGCCATCCGAGCGTCGGCGCCGCCGAACCGATCTAGCGAAACGGGCCGACCAAGTGCTCAGGTGCGATCGTCGACAACGTCGAGATCGTGGAACTCGACCGGCGCGTCGACCATCGCGTTGACCTGTTCCGCGAAGTTGGCGGTCTCCGGCAGATCCGAGTTGACGCTCGCCGATGCCGGTGAGTCGAAGAAGGCGAGGACGATGTAGCGATCCTTGTCGTTGCGGTCCTGACACACGATGGAACGGCGCAAGGTCCGCTTTCCTTCGGTCGCGGCGCGCCATTCGTCGTCGAGCGCGCGGATCTTGTCGAACTCGGAGGTGCGGAACTCGAGCGTCTGGATGAGCTGCATGGTCGTGCTCCTTTTCGGTGGTCAAGCTTCGGTGACAGGATCAGGCTCGGGCTTCGTAGACGATGTTCAGGGGCGTCTCCGTCGCGCGGCGGAACGTGGCGAACCCGGCCTGCTCGAAGATCTCTCGCAGGCGCGCCTCGCCGGCTTGCGCGCCGAGCGCGAGGCCGACCTCCTGGGCCCGGGAGGCCATGGTGCAGACGACCGTCGAGAAGCCGTAGAACGCGCGTCCCACCGGATTGTGATTGTCCTCGGGATGGTCGCCGGCGAACGGCTCGACGAGCATGACGGTGCCGCCGTCGGCAAGCGCCCGCCGCGCGTGCACCGCGGCGCCGACCGGGTCACCCATGTCGTGCAGGCAGTCGAAGAAGGTGACGAGGTCGTATCCGTCCTGGGGATAATCCTTGGCGGACGCCACCTCGAATCGCACGCGATCCGCGACGCCCGCTTCCGACGCACGACGACGCGCCGTGTCGATCGACGCCGCGTGGTAGTCGAAGCCGACGAACCGCGAAGCCGTGTACGTCTGCGCCATGACGATCGTCGAAGCGCCGTGACCGCAGCCGATGTCGGCCGCGGTCGCGCCCGACCGGAGCCGGCCCTCGACGCCTTCGAGCTCGGGGATCCATTCGGAGACCAAATAGCCCTTGTAGCCGGGACGGAACAAACGCTCAGTGCCCACGAAGAGACGCTCGTCGTGTTCGTGCCAGCCCACACCTCGACCGGTGCGGAACGCGTCGACGAATGTGTCGGCGTCGACGTACGCGGCCACGATGCCGGTAAAGCCGCCGGGCAGGAAGGCGGGACTCTCCTCGTCGGCGAGCGCGAGCGCCTGTTCCGGTGGGAGCTCGTAGGTTCCCGCCCGAGCGTCGTAGGTGACGTAGCCCCCCGCCGCCTGGTTGTCGAGCCATTCGTGCACGTACCGCGCGTCGGTCGCCGTCTCCGCCGCGAGCACATCCGGTGTGATCGGGCCCATGGCGGCCATGGCCTTGTACAGACCGAGCCGGTCGCCGAGGTACACCATGAGCCCCGAGATCGCCGCCCCCAGATCGCCGAGCGCCCGCCCCATGAAGGCTTCGAGCTTTGCGCCGTCGACGCTTACCACTAGCCCTCCTTCGCCGCGGGTGCTTCGATAACGGTATGAAACGGCGTTTGGCGCGGATCTGGCGCGGACGGAGCTCGGCGCCGCGGAAGCCCCGGCGCCGGTGAGCATCAGCATCACACTCGCCGGTCCGCTGCAGGTGACGGCGGGCTCCACGCGCTTCGAATCCGGCGACTTCCCGGGCCGCCAGGGACGCATCGTCTTCGCCGCGCTCGCGTGCAGCGGCCGCCCCGTCGATCGCAACGAGCTCGCCGACATCCTCTGGCCGAACCGCCTGCCCTCGTCGTGGACCCGCGACCTCTCGGCCATCATCTCGAAGATCCGAGCCCTGCTCACTGGCGTTGCCGACGTCGTGACGGGAGGCGGTCGCTGGTACGCGCTCGACCTGCCCCCGAGCGCGCGCGTCGACACCGCGACCGCGATACTGGCCGTCGATCGCGCCGAGCGGGCCCGAGCGGCCGACGACAACGAGCGCGCGCTGCGCGAGACGGAGATCGCAACGACGATCCTCTCCGAGCCGTTCCTTGCGGGCGACGATTGTGCCTGGGTCGACGAACGGCGCGCCGAGCTGCGCGAGGTGTTGGCCCGTGCGCTCGTCGTACGGACGGAGGTGCTGTGCGACGCGTCGTCACCACTCGCGATCCCGACCGCGCACGCGTTGGTCGAGCTCACACCCGAGAACGAGCAGGGACACGTGCTGCTGATGCACGCGCATCACGCGATCGGTGATCGCGTCGAGGTCCTCCGCACCTACGAGCGGCTACGCAAGCTGCTGGCGGACGACTTCGGGTTGTTGCCCTCACCCGCTGCCGACGAACTGATGCGCGCCGCGCTCGGTCCCGACGAGATTCCCACGCCCGCTATGCCTTCGCTCGCGCTGCCGGCGACCGTCGTCGACGGGCGCCGGACACGGATTCTCGGGCGCGAGGCTCAACTACAGAGTCTCGAGGCGCTCTTCGCCGACGACGCGGTCACGCGACTGGCCGTCGTGCTCGGTCCGGCAGGGATCGGCAAGAGCCGGTTGGCCTGCGAGGCGGCGGCACGCGCGCAGGAGCACGATTGCGTCGTCCTCTACGGCGCGTGCAACGAGGGGCCCACCACGCCGTATCGGGTGATCATCGACGCGTTCACGGCGGTCAAGCTCACCCCGGGCGTCGACGACCGCTTCGCCCGCGTCGCCGACGCCGTCGTCGAGCAGATCGCAGCCCGCGACGATGCCGCACCGCCCGCCGTGCGACCACGGCCCGACATGCTCGCCGCCATCGCGACCGCCGTATCCGACTTTGCCGGAAGCCGCATACTGCTCCTCGTTGTCGACGACGCGCACTGGGCCGACGCGGCCAGCGTTCGCGTCATCGAGCAGCTCCTGGAGATGGTCCCGCAGGTTCGGGTGATCGCAACCGCACGCACGGTCGACCTCGAAGCGGCCGACATCGGAGCGCTCCTCGTGCGCTTACAGACGAAGGATCGGGCTTCGGTCGTCAGGATGCACGGCCTCGACCTCGCCGATGTCGCGGCCGCCCTCGGAGAGCACGGCGTTCGAAAGCCTGAATCAACGCTCGTGCAGGCGGTGCACAGCGCCACCGGCGGGAACCCGCTCTACGTGCGCGAGATCGGGCGCCATCTCGCGGTCGCGAGCGCCCCGTCGCACCTCGGAGGCGGACCGCTGCTCGATGCGATCGGCTTGCCCCGCGGGCTTGCCGAATTGATCGATGCCAACGTGGCTCGCCTCGGCGCGCCCGCCCGGCGGGCGCTCGAGGTCTGCGCCGTCATCGGTGGTTCGATCGAGCTGGGTGTCGTCGCTCGGGCCTGCGGCCTCCCCCAGCCGGAACTCCTGGCTGCGATCGAAGTCGCCCGGCGCGCGGGCGTGCTGGTCGAGTCGGCGACCGACGGCGGGACCCTGCGGTTCGACCACCCTCTCGTACGCGAGGTCATCCTCCAGGGTCTCGGTGCCGCGCGCCGCGCCCAACTCCATCAGCGCGTCGCAGAGGCAATCGAGGCATATCACCACGACGACATCGACCGCTTCTCGGCCGAGCTCGCACACCACCTCGCAACCGCCGCCAACGTCGGTAGCGCGCGCGACGCGATCGAGTTCGCGGTTCGGGCCGGTGAGCGCGCCGAAGCCGTATGCGCCTACGACGAAGCGGTGCACTGGTTCTCCCACGCGCTGCGGCTCGCGCGCGAGCGCGGTGACGAGCCCGAGACCGACGCGCGTCTGCTGACGGCACTCGGCTCGGCTCAGAACCACGGTGGCGACGCACGCGGTGCGCACACCGTTCTTCTCGAGGCCGTAGAGGCAGCCCGTGGCACCCAGGATCCCGAGCCGTTCACGCGGGCGGTATTGCGGCTCGGCGGCGTATTGGTCGACGCGGGTCACGAAGGCGGCGCTGTCGATCAACGCCTCGTGTCGTTCCTCGAAGAGTGCCTCGCGCGGCTGCCGGAGTCGTCACCGTTGCGAGCTCAGGTCCTGGTGAGGCTGGCTACGGAACTGCACTTCGCGGGCGATCGTGATCGATGTCTCGCGCTGTGTGCCGCAGCGGAGACGATCGCGCGCGATGCCGGCGACAGCGAAGCGCTGGCCGCGGTGTTCGCGGCCCGCCACTATGCGCTCTACGGCGCGCCCGACGTACAGGCGCGACTCGCGTTGGTGCCCGAGATCCAGGCGCTACGCACCGTGGCCCGGCCGCAACACCGATACCTGCGCGACTACCTCGAGCTCGGCGACATGCAAGCGGTGGAGGCCGCCGCCGCGCACCTCGACCGTCAGGTCGCCACGTCGGGTATCGCGAGCGATCGTTACTATCCCGCCGTCTGGCGCGCGACGGAAGCCGCGCTACGCCGCGACCTCGACGTCGCCGAGGCGGCCGCGAACAACGCCGCCGACATCGGACGGTCGGCGGCGCGCGGGCCGGAGGGGGTCGCAGGCGTGTGGGCGGCGCAGATCTTCGCCGTGCGGCTCTTCGACGGTCGGTTGGCGGAACTGCGTGAGCTCGTCGACGCCGCGGCCGATGCAACACCGGCGCGACCGATCTGGCGTGCGGCCGCCGCGTTCATGCATCTCGAGCTGCACGACGTCGACCGCGCCGAGATGCAACTCGCGCTGGTCCGGCGCGCCGGATTCTCGCAGCTACCGCACACGGTGGACCGGCCCTTGACGCTCGCGCTCCTCGCGTGGGTCACCGCGGAGATCGGATCGCTTGCGGACGTTCGTCAGCTTCGCCGCCAGCTGCGGCCCTACGGGGATGTACTGGTCGTGCTCGGGACCGCCGCGCCGTCGGTGTGCGCCGGACCCGTCGCGTATCCGCTTGCGATGCTCGAAGCGCGTCTCGGCCGCACCGAGGCCGCCCATCGCCTGATCACCCGAGCCGAGTCGCAGGCGGAGCAGATCGGGGCTCTGCGTTGGCGCGACCGAATTCGGCGCTCCCGGGCCCGCATCGAGCAGCCGGCCGCGCGCGCCGCACTCACCTAGCCACTATCCCCAGCGCGGCGCGCGGTCCGGGTCGATGCCGAGGCAGAGCTTGCCGACCAGCTCGTGCGCGAGCAGCGTGTTGCCCGGATGGAAGCGTCCCATACGCGTGTCGCGGAACAGTTGCTCGAGCCGGTTGCGCCTGAACACACCCGCTCCCCCGCTGAGATCGAGCGCACGGTCGACGATGTCGAAGCACTGGTTGATCACGAAGAAGCGGGTTCCGACGAGACGGACCGGCCAGTCCGCGTGTTCGACCCCGTTCGTCCAGTCGGACGCGGCGCGGTCGAGAGTGGCTTCCGCGGCGTCGTACGCGATGCGCATCTCGGCCACGTTGTGCTGCACCTCCGGATGATGTGCCATCGAGTTCATCAGCGCGATCGACGTCCGCTTCGGCATCGTTTCGATCGTGATGTCGAACGCGCGCTGCGCGGCTCCGAGGTAGACGGACGCAAAACCCAGGAGCGCCCACGCGAAGATCGAGAGCTGGAACAAGCCGGCCCCCGCGAACCCCGAGGGACACACGAGCGCGACGAGGTCGTCCGGTACGAACGCACGGTCCAGGATCGTGTCCTGGCTCTGGGTCGCGCGCATGCCGAGCGTGTCCCACGTCTCGATGATCTCGACGCCGTCGGTGCTGCGCGGCAGGAACCCGTGCACGATCTGCGGATGGTCGGGATCCGACGTGTCCATCGCATGGAAACCGCCGTAGGTCCACACCGGGGTGAGGCTGCCGAAGATCTTGTGCCCGGAGATCTCCCAGCCGCCGTCGCGGCGTTCGGCCGTCGCGACCGCAAGCAGCAACGGAAGGTCGTTCCCGGCTTCGCCGTGCAGTGCGTGGAACACCTCGCCCTCGACGGCCTTTTCGAGGATCCATCGGCACGAGTCGTCACCGGCCCGCAGGAGATCGGCGGCGACGCCCGTCCAGTAGCAGTGCATGTTGACGGCCAGCGCGGTGGCCGGTGCGACGTAGGCCAGGCGGCGCTGAAGTCGCGAGTACTCGTCGAGACCGAGCCCCGCGCCTCCGAACTCCGTCGGCACCGTTGCGAGCAGGTAGCCCGAACGGCGGAGTTCCTCGAAGTCTTCGCTGAAGAAACGGTTCTCCCGGTCGTACAGGGGCGCCCGCTCGTCGAAGCGGGCCAGCATGTCGTCGGAAAGCAGGTCGGTTCGAGTCTCCATTGACGTCGCGCCTTTCGCTCATCCGTCGATCACATCGCGACGGACCTCAGCGCATCGTGGGCCGTCGGGTTTGGCGCCCGTCTGGCGTCACGCGCTCACCGGCGGAGGCGTCCCCGGCGCGGTCCGCGGTGCCGCGTCGCGCGCGCCGCGGCACGATCCGTCTCACCGCACATGGGAACTACTCCTCACGCGCCGCACTCGGCGCTCGCGGCGGACTCTCGCGAGGCGTCGGCGTTCACGTTCCTCCGCCCTCGGCGGCCTACGCACGGCTCCCGCGCTGTGCGTACGGCGCGACAAAGCCCAGATGGACAGCAGCAGGAAAACCAAGGCGACGGGTGCGACGATCAGCCCCGTCGGGAAGCCGGTGCCGGGCGAGCTGGAGTCGGTGGAGTCACTTCCTCCGCCGGCGGTCGGGAATGTCGCCAATCGGCCGAGCGACGACGCGAGAACTTCGAGGTACCGGAAGCCAAAGTTCCTGCTCGGCTCGATCTGCGAGTTCTCGCTGAACTCGTTCCAGCTGATCAGCCCGAGCGCGTCCGGAGCCGATGCGTTCGCGGTTGCAAGTTCGCGCTTGAGCACCGCGCCGTCGCGTCGGTCGACAACGGTCGTTCCCCCGATCGGTCGCGCGTCGAAACCGGCCGCGGCCGGAGCAATCCACATGCCTCCCCGGCCGTGAATCGCATTCGAGAGATCGACGAGCTTCTCGAGATAGCCGGTGTTCGTGTCCGGATTGACGGAAGACCAGTAGTACGCGTTCCCGTCAACCGAATCGGCCACGCGCTCGTAGCCGGCGAGACTTTTCTCGGAGGCGAGCACCATGACCTTGGGTCGAATCGGCGCACTGGCTCGCGCGATGTCGGCCGCGCTGTACATCCACGTCCCCGACCAGATGATGACCGGCTTTGCAAACGAGCGGAACGGTGCACGCGAGGCGAACGTCTGGGCGAAGAAGTTGAGATCGACCGCGACGCGGCCGACGGGCAGGGGTTTCCTGCTGAAGTCGAGGCCCTGGTAGATGATTTCGAGCGAGAACTTCTCACTTTCGGCGACGTCGATGAGCCGACCGAGGCGGCGATCCAACGTCGGAGTGTGCTTCCAGCTCACGATGAATCCGTCGATGCCGGCTTGTTTCGCCCACACGATCTGCTGGCGCATCACATCCGGATCGTCGCTCGAGTATTTCCCGAGGACCGGCAGGTCGGTCTTCGCCCGATTCCACGACGAATGATCGAACCAGATGTAGTAGTA
>JAUZEI010000588.1 GCA_030839105.1 Actinomycetota bacterium | reverse complement strand
GTCGTCTTCGCGACGGGCGGTACCGCCGCTGCGACTGCTCGGTTGGTCGAGCGCCTCGGTGGCACCGTCGTGGGCTTCGCGTTCGTGCTGGAGCTCGGATTCCTGCACGGTCGGGAACAGCTCGAGGGCTACGACGTTCATACGTTGGTGACCTATGAGTAGACCGGCGAGTAGCCGACTGAGCAGCCCAGGGGCCGTATGACCAGCGCACCGCCGCGGTCCGGCCGCCACCCGAACGTCGACGGTGCGCTGCGCCCGCTGTTGGAGTCCGTGCGCAGCGGTGACGACCAGCGCGAGACCGACCTGATCGAAGACGCGTACGAAGTCGCCCGCGACGCGCACCGCGACCAGGTGCGCCGCTCCGGCGACCCGTACATCGCGCACCCGCTCGGCGTGGCGATGATCCTCTCCGATCTCGGGCTCGACGACATCACGCTCGCGGGCGCCCTCCTCCACGATGCGGTCGAGGACACCTCGGTCACGCTCAACGATCTCGAGGTCCGGTTCGGCGCCGACGTTGCCGCGATCGTCGACGGCGTCACCAAGCTCGACCGGCTGGAGTTCGACTCTCGGGAAGAGCAGCAGGCCGCGACGATGCGCAAGATGCTCGTCGCGATGGCGAAGGACGTGCGCGTCCTGCTGATCAAACTCGCCGACCGCCTCCACAACATGCGCACGATCGCGTCGCTGCCGGAGGCCAAGCAGAAGCGCATCGCGCAGGAGACGCTCGATATCTACGCGCCGCTCGCGCACCGGCTCGGCGTGCAGGACGTGAAGTGGCAGCTCGAGGATCTCGCGTTCGCGGTGCTGCACCCGAAGCGCTACGCCGAGATCGAGGCCATGGTCCTCCAGCACGCGGGGGAGCGGGAGCGCTATCTCGAAGAGGTCGTGGGCGCGGTGCGCGCCCGGCTCGAGCAGCTCCACATCAACGCGGAGGTCACCGGCCGGCCGAAGCACTACTGGTCGATCTACGAGAAGATGGTCGTGCGGGGCAAGGAATTCGCGGAGATCAACGACCTCGTCGGTGTGCGTGTGATCGTCGAGTCGGTCAAGGACTGTTACGGCGCCCTCGGCTCGATCCACGCGTTGTGGCGTCCGGTGCAGGGTCGGTTCAAGGACTACATCGCAATGCCCAAGTTCAACCTCTATCAGTCGTTGCACACGACGGTGGTGGGGCCGCAGGGCCGCGCGGTCGAGTTCCAGATCCGCACGAGCGAGATGCACCGGCGCTCGGAATACGGCGTCGCCGCGCACTGGGGCTACAAGGAACAGCGCAACCCCGCCGAGGACCTCGTCTGGTTGCAGCGGATCGTCGACTGGCAGAAGGAGACCACCGACCCGACCGAGTTCATGCAGAGCCTGAAGATCGACCTCGAACAGGACGAGGTGTTCGTCTTCACTCCCAAGGGTCGGGTGATCACCCTCCCCACCGGCGCCACGCCGGTCGACTTCGCGTACGCGATCCACACCGAGGTCGGTCACCGTTGCATCGGCGCACGCGTGAACGCCCGGCTCGTCCCGCTCGACTCCGCGCTCGTCTCGGGTGACACGTGCGAGATCTTCACCAGCAAGGTCGAGGGTGCAGGCCCGAGCCGCGACTGGATGCAGTTCGTCCAGACCCCGCGCGCGAGCTCGAAGATCCGGCAATGGTTCTCGCGTGAGCGGCGCGTCGACGCGATCGACCAGGGCCGCGACGACCTCGTCAAGGCGATGCGGCGCGAGGCGCTGCCGGTGCAGAAGCTCTCCGGTTCCCCGACGCTCGAAAAGGTCGCGGAGCAGCTCCACTATCTCGATCTCGAGGGCCTGTACGTCGGCATCGGCGAAGGGCACGTGTCGGCGAAGGCGGTCGTCCAACGCATCCAGCGCGAGCTGCGGGGTGGCGAGGAACAGCTGCCGACCACGGTTGCGCGCCCGCCGCGTGCGCGTGGGCCGCGCCGCTCCGGTGCGGGAGTGCACGTCGAAGGCCTCGACGACGTCATGGTCCGGCTCTCGCGCTGCTGCACCCCGGTGCCCGGCGACGAGATCATGGGATTCGTGACGCGCGGCCGTGGCGTTTCGGTACACCGCACCGACTGCGCCAACGCGGTGAGTCTGCGAAGTCAGGCCGACCGGGTCATCGAAGTCGAGTGGGACAACGACTCACCCGGCAACTACACCGTCTCGGTCGAGGTCGAGGCGCTCGACCGCTCCAAGCTGTTGCGCGACATCGCCGACACGCTGTCGGAGCACCACGTCAACATCATCTCTTGCACCTCCCAGACCGCGACCGACCGCATCGCGCGCCTGCGGTTCGAGTTCGAGCTCGCCGATCCCGGCCACCTCGACTCGATCCTGGCGGCGGTCAAACGTGTCAATTCGGTATACGAGGCTGCACGCGTGCTCCCCGGCAACAAGTCGTAGGGGAAGTCAACCCGCATCCGGCTCGCCCGACGGTTCGGGGGAGTACGAAATCGACGGCTTCGTGCTCAAGCATCGCGACAGATCGTCCGATTCCCTCCGAGGGCCAGAGTCGACCGATCGCACCCGGCGACGAATCGGTGGGTCGGAGGGGATGATTCGTGAATCCGCGGGCACGGACGACTACTAGCGGCAACGACGACGGGTTCACCGTCATCGAAGTCGTCGTCGCGATGACGATCCTCCTCGTCGCGTTGCTCGCGGCGGCGTTCATGTTCTCGAACGCCATGCTCGTCTCCGGCAACACGCGCAACCGCGTCGTGGCGGCCAACCTCGCGACCCAGGCGATGGAAGACGTCCGGGGCCTGGCGGCCAATCCGAGCACGTTCGGCACGATCCCGCTGAACTCCACCGTCCTTCCGGTCCAGACCGTCAACGGGCTGGCCTACACGATCACCCAGACCACGCAGTTCGTGGGGCAGAACTCGTCGACGAGCTCGTGCGACAGCCCGCCCGCGACCACCAACCTCATCATGCAGGTGACCGAAGTCGTGACCTGGCCGAACATGGGCGGCACCCAGCCCGTTCGCGAGACGACCACCCTCTCGCCTCCGGTCGGTGTCTACTCCGCGTCGTCGGGATCGATCGCGGCCAAGGTCTACAACTCGACGGGTGGGGTCGCATCCAGCATCAACGTGCAGGTCGCCGGCCCGCAGTCGGTGACGCAGCAGACCTCGGCCGAGGGCTGCGCGTACTTCGCGTTCCTGCCCGCCGGCAGCTACACCGTCACGGTCATCGAAGGAACCGGTGTCGGCGACCAGGAGGTCGTTGCACCGGTCCAGACCACGTCGGTTGCGGTGGGCCAGACCGCGTCCCTGCAGTTCCTGTACGACAAGCCCGCGGCGGTCACCGTCACACTCCCCGCCGGGCCGCCGCCCCCGGCCTCGGGCATTCCGGTGTCGGTCGCGAACACCGGACTTCAGCCGTATTCGCAGTTCACGTTCGCGTCGGGAACCACGACGGCGTCACTTTTCCCGTATGCGAACGGCTACACGGTCTTTGCGGGCAACTGCACCGACAACAACCCGCTCGGCAAGGACACGAACCGCGCCCTCTTCTATCCGACTGCGACGCCGGCGGTCCTGAACGCACCGCCGGGCAGCACCGTGACCGCGCCGGCGAGTCTCTACACCGTCGCGATCCACGTGCAGAATTCGGCCGCGGTCCCGGTACCCGCCACGACGCCGACCGCGACCGAGACGACGACGTTCGGAGTTCCGTACACGGCGGTATGCACGTCGGGAACTGCGAACAGCACGCCACCGACGCTGGGCCTCGCGACGACGAACGCGACCGGCGACAGCGTGACGGCCCTCCCCCTCGGGCATTT
>JAUZEI010000586.1 GCA_030839105.1 Actinomycetota bacterium | reverse complement strand
TTCTGGGTAGTACCGCGGGGCGAAGGCCGAGGTGGAGTAGTAGAGGTTCGGCCACTTCAACAGGAGCTTCACCGCGAGGTCGGCCCACGGTTCGCAGCCGTGCCGCGTGACGAACTTCAGTTCCGGGAAGTACCAGCACACCTCGTCGATGAGACCGACGTACTGGGGCGCGAACGGAACCCGCGGTCCGGGGACGCCCGCGCACACACAGATCGGGATGTCGAGCTCGATGCACTTCGCGTAGATCGGATAGAACTTCGCGTCGTTGATCGGCACCTGCGGGTAGAGGCCGGCCGGGAAGGCGGTCGCCGCCTTCACGCCGAGCTCGTCGACCGCCCGCTGCAGATCGCGGACCTGATCCATGCCCCGGTTCGGGTCGACCTCGAGGCTTCCGAAGAAGCGGTCGGGGTGTTCCTTCAGCGCCCGCAGGGAGTCGCCGCTGCGGTCTTCGGCGAACGAGACGCCGAGCATGCCCTTCTCGATCCCGAAACGGTCCATCTGGTCGAGCAGGAACCGGACCGGGTCGTCGCCCGCTTCGGGGTGGGGCACGTCCTTGAACATGTACTGCGCCGGGAACTCGAACTCGTCGAGCGATTCGTGGTCCCGCAAGCTCTTCCGCAGGAACTCGTACGTCCGCGAACCGGCGCGAAAGGGTGTCGCGATCATCAGATCGATCACACCGATGTCGGTCGGCATGGTCATACGGGCCTCCTAAGAACGGGACTCGACGGTACCGCGGGCCTCCCGGAGCGGTCAGATCCGTACGGTTGCGTTCGCGAACTCCGGGTCGTCCGCCGGTTTGCGCCCGAGCCCGCCAGAATGGGCGCGTGAACCTGAAGACCGCCGCGCTCCGACTCGGCGTGCACTACCAGACCGCCTATCGCTGGGTGCGGAGTGGGCAGTTGGTCGCGGTCAAGGTCGGCTCGGGCTACGAGGTCTCCGACGCGGCGGTCGCGCGACTGCAGGCACAACGGACCGCGATGGAACGCACGCCGGAGCGGGCCGCCGGGGATCCGCAGCGCTGGGCCGACGCGACCTCGTCGGGTAACGACGACGCGTTGCACGTGCTCGACACGATGGTCGACGCGGTCACCCTCGACGCGAGCGCGGTGGCCGGCAGCGCGGCACGGGTCGCGGCGGAGAATCTCGGCGATGCCGCGTTCCTGTACCGCCGGGCCGCGACCGAGGAGATGCCGGACCGCCTCGTCGTGATCGCGGCCGCGCACCGCGATCCGGTGTCCGAGGTCGCGGCGAACACGCTCGGGCGCGATCCGCGCACGTCGACGAATCTCGTGCGGCGCGCGGTCGCCTCCGGCGAGACGATCTGCGTTCCCCAGGTGCCCCAGCGGGAGCTCCGGCGCCGGCTCCACCCGGAGCTGCACGAGCACCTGCACATCACCGGCTGCTTCAGCGCACTGGTCGCGCCGATCGGTCGAACCGCGGCGCTGCTCGTCACGCGCGACCTGCCCGGTCGGCCGTACAGCGGCGACGACGTCGCGCTCGTCGACGCGATCGCGGCGCGTGTGGCCCGCGCCGACGAGCGGGTGCGATGTTGGAGCGGCGCCTGGGAGCTGCGGCGCGCGATGGTCAAGGTCTTCGAAGCGCCCACGTTCGACGGCAACTGCTTCGACGCGTTGCCTGCGACCGGCGCCGACGCGGGGATGCCCCCGCCGGAGCCGGTCGTGGCCGTGCTCGACCTGGGGCTCCGACACGTTGCGTGCAGCAACCCGTACGCGGCACTCGTCGGTGAGGATGCGGCGCAGCTCGTCGGGGTGTCGTTGCGTTCGCTCGTCCACGACGGCGGCGCCCTCGACGACGCACTCGCGCCGGTACTGCTCGGCGAGATCGACTTTCGCAGCGTCGAGCTCGACGTGGTGGCCGACGACGCCCGGGTCGCGCTGCACGTCGCGATGGTGCGGCGCCAGGACGCGACGCCGCGCGGCGTCGTTGTGGTCGCCCACTCCGTGCCCGCGCTCTCGGGCGGCTGATACGTTCCGAAACCGTGCCCGACGATGCGGACTGGGGTCACGCGACCGAGCTCGACAGTGAGCTCGCGCCGGTCGCCATCGCGGGTATCGGCGAGACGGCCTACACGAAGGCCTCGGGCCGTACCGCGCGTGAGATCGGTGCCGAGGCCGCCGAGCGGGCGATCGCCGATGCGGGGCTGACTCCCGGCGACATCGACGGGATCACGTGGTCGGGCGCGTTCGCCGACTTCGACGTCGACGCGTTCCACGACCACTTCGGCACCTCGCACGAGATGTGGACGTCGCCCTGGGGCGGTGGCATGGCCTGGGCCGCGACCGCGCCCTACCTCGCGGCGCAGGCGATCAACGAGGGCAAGGCACGTCACGTCCTCAACGTCTTCCCGGTCGCGTGGGCGACGCAGCGCGCGTCGATGACGGGTGGTCCGGGCGAAGTGCACGCCGCGCAGTCGTTGAAGCAGAACCTCGAGGTTCCGTTCGGCTGGTTCCCCCAGCCGATCTATTTCGCCTCCATCATGCGCCGCCACATGATCGAGTTCGGCACTCTGCCGGAGCAGTTCGGGGCGATCGCGGTCGCGTGCCGGCGCCACGCGAACCTGCATCCCGACGCGGTCATGCACGGTCGGTCGATGACGATCGACGACTACGTCGCGGCGCCGTTCCTCGCCGACCCGTTGCGGTTGCTCGACTCGTGCCTCATCTCCGACGGTGGCGCGGCGTACGTCACGACCGGCGTCGAGCGTGCGCGCGACATGCCGCATCCGCCCGCGATCGTCGCCGGGGTGGGGGAGGGCTATTCGTCGAGCGGGACGCACTGGGCGTTGCAGCGCGCATTCACGAGCACCCCGCAGGTCTTCTCCGCGCCCGGCGCGTTCACGATGGCCGGACTCTCGCCCGCCGACGTCGACGTACTGACCGTGTACGACCCGTTCACCGTCGTGAGCCTGATGCAGATCGAGGACATGGGGTTCTGTCCGAAGGGCGAGGCGGGCCGGTTCGTCGAGGGCGACACGCTGTTCCACGACGCCGGCAAGCTGCCGTTCAACACCCACGGCGGCCTCCTCTCGCACGCGTACGTGCTGGGGATCGCACACGTCGTCGAGTGCGTCAAGCAACTGCGCGGTATCGCGGCCGCGCAGGTACCAGACTGCGAGGTCGCCGTGTATGGCGGCTACACCGGGCACATGGCGAGCACTCTGGTGCTCACGAAGGATCGGTGATCGGCCCGTGGCGATCAAGCGTGACGACTTCCCGCTGCCCGACGTCGACGACCCGT
>JAUZEI010000584.1 GCA_030839105.1 Actinomycetota bacterium | reverse complement strand
GCGCTGGCTCGTCGAGCATGGCGTCGCCAAACAGGACCGGGTCGCCCTCTACATGGACAGCGATCATTGCTTGCAATGGATCGTTGCCTACGCGGCGATTCACAAAGCGGGCGCGGTCATGGTGCCGGTCAACACCAGGCTTTCGATCGACGAGGTGCTGACGATCCTTCGTCACGCGGAGCCGACCGTCGTCATCACGAACGACCGACTGCTCGAGAACTCGCGGGTGGTCGAGAAGTCGATGCCCATCAAGGCGGTGCTCGAGGCGGGCGATTGGTCGGAGCTCGACGGCCACGATTCGAGCCACATGCAGGTGCCGATCGACGCCGACGACATCGCCGACATCATGTACACGTCCGGCACGACCGGGTTGCCGAAGGGTGTGCTGGTCCGGCACCACAACGTCGCGATGATCCCGAACACCGCACCGAGTTGGACCAACCTCGGCTGGCTACACGGCGCGCCGCTGTTCACGTTCGCGGGCATGAGCTTCATCTACAACCCGATGAAGATGGGGCTCAGCGGGCTCTACATGCCGAAGTTCGACGTCGACCGTTGGTTCGACGTGGTCGAACGCGACAAGCCGATGATGATCTTCCTCGTTCCCGCGATGGCGGAGCTCATCACCGCGAGCCCGCGTTTCGAGAGCGCCGATCTCTCGGGGCCACTTGCAGTTTCGATCGGTAGCGCGCCACTCGCGCCGGCGACGTTGAAGAAGTTGCAGGACCGCATGCCGCAGGCGTCCGTGATCAATTCCTACGGTCTGACCGAAGCGGGTCCCGCGTTCATCACCATGCCGAGTGGGGAGGCCGACAAGCGCATCGGTTCCGTCGGCAAACCGAATCCGCCGATGGAAGTTCGGGTCGTCGATCCCGATACCGACGAGGACCGACCCCCGCTGGAGGTCGGTGAGCTGCTCGTGCGGCTGCCCGGCAAGCGGCGTGAGTACTACAAGGACGACGGCGCCAACGCGTCGACCTGGACCGACGACGGTTGGCTACGTACCGGCGACCTCGCGTATCTCGACGCCGACGGATTCGTCTACATCTCCGGTCGCATCAAGGACATGATCATTCGCGGCGGCAACAACATCTACGCGACCGACGTCGAAGCGGTGATCCTCGAGCACGGCGACGTTCAGGAAGCCGCGGTCGTCGGCGTGCCCCACCCGGTTCTCGGCGAAGACGTCGGGGCCTTCGTCGTCTGCAAGCCGGGTGCGACGCTCTCAGAGGACGCTTTGTTGGCGTTTTGTGCGGACAAACTCGCCGATTACAAACGGCCGCGCAGTCTCTGGTTCGTCGAAGAGCTCCCCCGCAACGCAACCGGCAAGGTCATGAAGCACAAGCTCCGTGACATTGCTGCGCGTTAGGTCGGCGGGATCACGCGGACACCGACCCTGACGACGTCGATGGCCAGAATCGTCGGCGGACGACCGACGTAAAACGTGACCCGTTGGCGCGAAATCGCGTCGAGTGGAGCGCTCGAGGCGGCGCGGACCTGGACGACGAGCTTGCGGATCGCGCCCGGCGCCACGTCGGCGAACGTAAAGGAGCTCCCGCGCGTCACCCGGGACGTGATATCGAGCCAGCCCGCGAAGTAGCGGACGACGAGCCCGGGGTGGGACATTTCTGCCACGGCCATGACCGAGATGTCGTCGTTGCGCCCGCCGTCGTTCTCGACCTGTACGGCGAACGACCAATCGTGCCCGGCCGTGATTCCGTGCGGGACGGTCTGACCCGAAGCATCGGCGTTGTACACGTCGTCGCCGATGAGGGTCGAGTCGCTCAAGCGGCGGATCTGCCCGTCGGGTTGAATGTGCACGAACGTGAGCGGCGGCGAGAACACCGCGGTGCCCGCGACGTCGTCCTCCTCCCAGGCCATCATCACGCATTGGTCGACCCAGCAGTCGACGGGGTGACTCACACTCGCGGGGTTGATGGTCTGGCGGACGACGTTTTCACCCGAGATCTCGCCGGTGGGTGAACTGAACGCGGACGGTACGGCCGCACCACAATCGGCCCTACTCGGCGTCGCGTCATGGATTGCCTGGCAGAACGACACGTTCACGGATGGTGTAAAGCCGGCCCCGGTTACTGCGACCTGCTGGAAGTTGATGAGTCCCGTACTCGGCGTGACGGTCAGACCGCGCGCCGCGGACGCCGGCAGGACCGCGGCCGATTGCACGCCCAAGCAGACGGAGACCAGCAAGGCGACACGTCGCAGGACCGACACAACGCAAGTCGAACACCGCGCGGTGGAAGCGTCAAGGCTTCCGGTTCCATGCCCGCGCCCCAACGGCACGCGAGATGCACGATCCGGACGGGCGCTTGTAACCTCCCGCGTCCGGGATGCTGACACGCACGTCAGCTCGACTTCGGAGGCGATGCAGTGGCACTCACCGAGCTCAAAGGACGTCCACTCGGCACGCAGAAGGTGATCATCGAGCGCGGTCCGATCCGCGTCTTCGCCCAGGCACTGATGGACGACGATCCGGTCTACACCGGCGACACCGCGCCTGTCCCGCCGACCTTCCCGTTCGTGATGCCGTACTGGGGCTCGATGGGAGTGGGCGGCGCGGCCGGTCTGCCGATCGAGAACCTGCGCGGCAAGGGCCGCGCCATCCTCCACGGCGAGCAGGAGTTCATCTACCACGGCGGCGACTGGCCCCACGCGGGCGACGTGCTGATCGGTGAGGGCGTCATCTCCGACGTCTACGAGAAGGAGAAGAGCGGCGGCGGGAAGCTCGAGTTCTACGTGACCGAGACCACGTGGTCGAACGAGCGGACGTCGAAGCCGGTCGTCACCACCAAGTTCACCCTCGCCATCAACTGCAAGCCCGACGCGGCGGAGCCCAAGCCGCTCGCGAAGTGACGCCGCAAGAAGTCGCCGACCGCGCCGAGATCCACGACGTCATCGTCCGTTACGGCTGGGCGATCGACACCAAGGACTGGGCGCTCCTCGACACGGTCTTCACCGACGACGCGCACGTCGACTACTCGTCGAATCCGGGCGGCAAGGTCGGTCCGTACAAAGAAGTGCGCGGCTGGCTCGCGAAGGTCATGACCGCGTTCCCGGTCACCCAACACCTGATGTCCAACATCGATGCCCGTCTCGACGGCGATCGCGCCACGTGCCGCACGATGGTGACCAATCCGCAGGGCGCGGCGACCAAGGACGGCGGTCTGCACTTCTTCTTCGTCGGCGCGCGCTACGACGACGAGTTCTTGCGTACCGACGCGGGTTGGAAGATCGCGAAACGCGTCGAGACCACGCTGTGGTTCCAGGGCTCACTTCCGGACGAGCTGCTCATCCAGCGCTGATCCGGCGTTCAGCGGTCGAGCAACATCGACACGTTGTCGTGGAACAGTCCGGGCGCGTCGTCGGGCCCGACGGGAACCGCCGCGGTCGTGTAGTCGGTCATCGGCGTCGAGGTGCCCTCGGAATGGGGGTAGTCCGAGCAGCACATGTAGAGATCGCCGGTCTGGCGGATCAGGCGCGCCGGCAGCTCGTACGAGAACGACGACACGCGCACCTGCCGACCGAAGTACTCACTCGGTCGCAGCGGCAGGGGCGTGAGCGGACGGCCGTTGAGCCGGGCGGTGAAATCGGAGCCACCGTCGAGCATCATCAGGAACATCGGCACCCACACCGCGCTGAGCTCGACGATGCCGACGCGCAGATCGGGATGGCGTTCGAGCGTTCCGTTCAGGATCAGATCGGTGCACGCGAGCGCAGCCGCGGTCCAGAGGAACACGGAGTCGAGCGTAGGGACGAACGCGTCCGGCGGATCGGTGTACCAACCGTCGGCGAACACACGGCGCTGGTCGGCGACGTGGAAGAGCGGTCGCACCCCGCGCTCCACGAATGCGCGCCAGATCGGCTCGTGGTCGGGATGGGACAGCGGACGGCCGTCGACCAACGCGGGCGCAACCATTGCCAGGCGTATCCCGTCGCGCTCGAGCCGCGCGAGCTCCGCGAGCAACCAGCGCTCGTCGCGCAACGTGACATGCGCTACGGGATGCACCTTGCCCCGCCCGTCGAGGACAACCGTCGCGCACCAACGGTTCCACGCGGTCATGTTCGCGGTGAGCGCGCCGAGGTCGGCGTCGAGCGTCCGTTCCCACAAGAGCCCGAAGTTCGGGAACGCGACCGCTTCGTCGACGCCCATCGCCGCGAGCCGGTCCGCGCGCGCGGACGCTTCCCAATAGTCGGCCGGCAGGTCGTCGTCGTAACGGGTCTCCGGGGCGATCCCGGCCCGGATCCGTTCGTGCAACGTGCCGAGCGCGGACGTCTCCCGCGGCCGTTGCACGTCGGCCGGCGCCAATCTCTTGCCGCGCCAGGTCACCCACGCGTAGCCCAGATCGTCGTCGACGATGCGCAGGGCGTCGTCCCGCCGGTCGGGGTCGATGTGATCCAGCCACATCGTGCGGGGCTCGTAGAGGTGCTGGTCGGAGTCGACGACAGACGGCATATTGGCATTGTTCACCTACTCTGACGCCCATGTCACCCCGGCCGGACTTCGACCTCGATGCCGACGCGTATCGCCGGCGCATCCACGTCGTCACCGTCGGTCCCGGGGTGGTCGAATCAGACCTGCAGGACGACTTCCACCACTTCATCGTCACGCTGCGCCACGACGGCGAGCGGGTCGAGTCCGTTGCCGCCCGCTCCGAACGCTGGCCCTGGTCGACGTGTCCCGACGCCGCGGTGCCGCTGCGCGATCTCGCCGGCATGCCCCTGTCGCGCCGGTTCACCGCGGCCGGGAAATGGACCGATCCGAAGCAGAACTGCACCCACCAGTTCGACGCCGCATGTCACGCGATCACGCACGCGGCGTCGCAGCGTGACGAGCGCGTCTACGACCTCGAGGTACCGCGGCGCGATCCGGACACCGGCGCGTCGTTGTGCCGGCTGTGGGTCGACGGTGTCCCGGCGCTCGCGTGGGACGTGCGGTGGGACGGCATCGTCGACGTCGAGGAGCCGTTCGACGTCGCACCGTGGAAGGGAGGGTTCATGCGCTGGGCCGACGAGATGCTCGGTGAGGACGAAGCCGAGCGGGCGATCACGTTGCGACGTGCGTGCGACATCGGCATGGGCCGGGGCATGGATCTCGACGGCATTCCGGTGGCGAGCCAACTCCCGCAATTCATGGCCGGCGTGTGTCACACGATGCAACCGGGTGTGGTCGAGGTGGCCCTCCGTCACGTCGGCTCGATCCGCGACTTCGCCCGTGATCCGGATCGGCTCACGGCCGACGAGCGCATGCCCTGACGCGACCGGCGCCGTCGCGCAGCCGAAAGTCAGGTTGTGAAAGCGGCGATGCCGACTATGGGCGCCGACAGCGTGACGCCCGCGAGGCTGCCCAGGAACGCGCGGTTAGAGAAGTCGAAGACGCCTCCGTCGGATGCAACCATGAGATAGC
>JAUZEI010000583.1 GCA_030839105.1 Actinomycetota bacterium | reverse complement strand
GCGTACGACGCTGCTCAGGGCACCCCGTCCGAGTGTCAGCTCGAGATGTTCTTGTACGGGCCCAATGCCTTCCAGTTGCCGTTCGGCGGCAGCGAGGAGTCGAACTGCTGGAGCTGGAAGGTGTCGTCGTCGTCGTACTTGCCCTGCCGCAACGAGGCGTACGGACCGCCGCCCCGGTTGACGATCGGTCCGAAGGAGTTCACCGCCGAGACCCAGTTGTCGGCGTTCGGGTACGCGCCCATCTTGGCGGCGATCTGCGCGAACGTCGAGATCATCTGGCAGGCGTCGTTGATGGTGTTGTACGTCTGATCGGTCAGTTCCTTACCGCCGACGTTGACCTTGAGGACCGCCAAGGGACCGGGCGCTTCCTTGTTCAGCGCGGCCTTGTAGATATCGGCGCAGTACTTCCAGTTCGCGCTCTTGGCGTAGTCGGCGGCCGCGAAGCCGCCCGCGATATACATGCCTTGGTACGGGTTCGGGTTCGCGCCGGCTTTGGTCTCGTCCTGGCCCTGGGACACGGCGTCGCCGGTGTCGGTGAGCAGCGTGATGCCCGGGATCTGCTTCGTGACCTTCTCGACGAACTGCTTGGTGACGGCGTTCTGGCCCGTGATGAACAGCGCGTTCACGCCCTCGGTCTTCCAGCGTTCGATGAAGCTGTCGAGCGCCTGCTGCGGGGCCGTCGTGTCCGACCCGTTGATCGTGAGGTAGGCGGTCGTTCCGGTCTTGACGCCGGCCTTCTTGATCGCGGGCAACACGGCCGACTTCACCGAGACCTGGGAAGTCTGCTGCGCGAGGATCGCGAGCTTCTTGCCGTCGAGCACGCCCTGCTCTTTCAAGAGCTCGAAGAGCACGGCCGACGAACGCTCGGGCGTCGTCCCCGGGAAGATCAGCATCCCGGGTGGTATCTGGTCGAACATCGCCTGCGTCACCTGGAAGGTCACCACCGGCGTCTTGTGCTGCTTGGCAATGCACGTGTGCATCGCCGCCGACTGGGCGGCGTCACTCAGGTTGCCGATGACCGCGAACACCTTGTCGTCGTCCGTGAAGTGGGTGCACACCTGTACGAGCAGGTCGCTCGTCGCCGTGAGGGGGCACTCGGTGTTGAAGTCGGGCACGATCTTGCGACCGTTGATACCGCCCTTCTTGTTCACGTCGTCGATGAAGGCCTGGTAGATCGCCTGCTGGTTCGGGCGCGTGAAGTCGATGAAATCCTGGATGCACTTGAAGTCGATCAATGAGATGCCGAGCTTGATCGAGTTGGCGGTGACACCGGTGCCGGCGGTCTTCGTCAGGACCAGCGGGCCGGTGGTCGTGGTCTGCGCGCTCGACGTCGATGGCGGCGGCGACGCGCCCTTGCTGCTGCTGCCGCACGCCGTACCGACGAGCGCGAGCAACATCACCAATACGACCGAAAAACGCCGTCCGTTCATGTGAGCCTCCCCCAGAGGCGTGGATCATGACACAGGCTGACGCGCGTGTCAGGTATCCCGAGGGAAGGCGCGCGGGCTAGGCGAGCTCGACCAGGTCGATCAGGTCGTCGGACCAGTAGTCGACGATGCCTTCGGGCATCATCAACACGCGGTTCGGGGCGAGCTCGGCCACGAAATCCGGATCGTGACTGACGAGCACCATCGCGCCCTTCCACTCACGGAGCGCGTTCCCGATCGCAGTGCGCGACGGCGGATCGAGGTTGTTGGTGGGCTCGTCGAGCAGCACCAGGTTGTGCCGACCCGCGACGAGCATGGCCAGCGCAAGCTTCGTCTTCTCCCCACCGGAGAGCGTGCCCGCGTCCTGGAACGCGAGCTCGCCCCGCAGGCCGAACATGCCGAGCAGGCTCCGCAGGAACTGCTCGCCCTCGCCCGACGCGTCCCGGATGTTCTCCATCACGGGCCGGCCCGCGGTGATGCCTTCGTGTTCCTGGGCGTAGTAGCCCATGGAGACCTGGTGGCCGAGCTGCACTTCACCGAGATCAGGGGTGAGCTCACCGACGAGCGAGCGCAGCAGCGTGGTCTTCCCCGCTCCGTTCAAGCCGAGGACCAGGAGTCGTTCGCCGCGCCCGACCTGGAACGAGACGTCCTCGAAGACGACCTTGGGACCGAACGCCTTCGCGAGGTCGACGACCTCTAGGGCAACGCGGCCCGAGTGGGGCGGTTCGGGCAGCTTGACCCGCATCGTGCGGTCGCCCTTGCCCAGATCGATCCGGTTCGCGTCGAGCTTGTCGACGCGGCGGTCGAGCGTCTTGGCCACGCGCGCGCGTTTCGCAGTCTGGTGGCGCATCGAATCGGCGAGCGTGCTGAGGCGACGGATCTCCGACTCCTGGCGGACCGCGATCTTCGCCCGGCGCTCCTCGTCGGCCTTCCGTGCGACGAGGTACTTCGAGTAGGTGCCGCGGTATTCGATCAGCTCACCTTCGTCGAGGTGCAGCACGCGCGTGATTGCCTGGTCGAGCAGCGCGAGGTCGTGACTGATGACGAGCAGCGAACCGCGGTACGTGCGCAGGAACGACATGAGCCACGCCTTGGCGTCGACGTCGAGGTGATTCGTGGGCTCGTCGAGGAGCATGAGGTCGCCGCCTGCGAACAGGATGCGCGCCAGCTCCGCGCGCCGCCGCTCACCCCCGGACAACGCGCTGATCGGGAGGTCGAGCCGGTCCGGCGGGAGGCCGAGCCCGGCGACGATCCGGCGCACCTCCGACTCCGCCGCGTACCCGCCCGCGGACGAGAACGCATCCTCGGCGTTGCCGTACGCCTTCACATTGCGTGCCGACGGATCGACGTCGACCTTCGTCCGGAGCTCTTCCAACCGGCGCGTCGCGGTGTCGAGGCCGCGGCCGGAGAGCACGTGGGCGAGCGCGGTTCCGTCGAGACCGGCGCCCCGTGCGGGCGGATCCTGGGGCAGGAAGCCGACCGACTCGGGCCGGAGCACCACGCCCTGCGCGGGCGGATTGGTACCGGCCAGCACCCTCAACAGCGAGGTCTTCCCTGCACCGTTGCGGCCGACGAGGCCCACCTTGTCGCCGGCATGCAGCGAGAACGACGCGTCGGTGAGCGTCATCCGCCCACCCACCTCGACCGCGAGTTCTCGAACCTGGAGCACGGGTAATTATGCCGTGCCCTGATCTCGGCCCGGTTTCCTTTCCGGATTCGAGGTCCCGCCCCCGCTTCCGGGCGAGCTCGACGACGATCGGGCGTGGGATCGGGCGTCGGATCGGGCGCGCGCCCGGGAACGAACGACGTCGACAACCGCGTCGGCGGCCAGGAGCACGACCGCGATCCACGCGAGTGTCCGGGCCCGGGGGAAGAGCGTCGGCCATTCGAACACCGGCGGATACCGATATCGATACTGCTGGACGACGATGTAGAGCGCGCAGATCGCCAACAGGGCCGCCGGCACGAGCATGACGCGAGGTCGGAGGCGGGGCCGCTCGATCATCGCGAACACGACGATCGCAGTGAGCACGCCGACCCACGGCGCGACGACCAGTGCGCCGAGCAGTCCGCAGAGCACCGGGGCGATCCAACGGGTGCCGCCGGGCGGCACCGTCTGCTCGGGCGCCGTCAGGGTGAGATCGACGTCGGCATCCCCCGGCAACGCGGTGGCCTCGGCCGAGATCCAAGACGGGCGCCGGGTCCAGGTGACGGCGATGATCAACAGGCACACGACGGCACCGATCAACGAGAGCCAGATCGCGGCGTACACCTGCTTTTGGGGCGCCCATCGGAGGTCGACGTCGAACTCGCCCGAGGCGGGCGGCGTCACCAGCCAACCGTTCGCGTACCCGTCGACCAGTTGCGAGCCGTGCAGGTCGGGGCCTTGGACCACGTGTGCCTGCCACCCGGGACTCTGCGACTGGCCGAGCACGAGCCAGAACGGCTTCGTCGCCTTCGTCACGTGGACGCGCACGTTCGTGTCGCCGTTGTGCACGACGTCGACGACCGGAGCCACCGCGGCCGGCGCGGAAACCCGCACGTGGCCGCCCGCTTCACTGACGGGGGCCGCTTCCGTTCCGGACCCGATGACGAGTCGATCGACGGAGAAGCCCGCGTCGCGGCCGACCGCGGTCGTGAGCACGTGACTGCCCGCGGTGAGCTGCAGCGGATTCGCGCACGGGGTCACGACCAGGCCCATCACAGTGGCCGCCGCGCTCGTCGGGCCCGTGACGCGCACGGGCACCTGCCGCCCGTCGATGGCGACGAGGTCGGTACGGCATCCGCTGTCGATCCGGGCGGCGGGTTGACCGAGCGAAACGCCGGGGACGCCGAGCTCCGCGATGGCGGTCGGCTCGACGCGGGTGTGTGACGTCGCGAAGAGGAGCGACTTCTCCTCGCGCACGTCTGCGATCGTCACCCGGATGTTCCGGCCCCGGAGTGCGGGGAACGTGAGGTGCACGCGCGTCACCGCATTGGGCGTCGGTTGGTCGGCGATGGGCTGCAACGTGAGCGCGCGGGACGTGCCGTCGACGTCGAGCCGCAGACGGGTGGGCACCGAGTGACGACCGTCGGCGATCACGCCGAGATCGAGATGGTCGATCGTCACCGGGTGCGGCGCGTCGATCTCGGCCCAGGCCCCACGCGCGCGTTCGAAAGGCGTCTGCCATGCGGAAGCCGGGTCATTGTCGAAGGCGGCCGATGCTCGGCACGCCAGGCAACCGCCCATGAACCCGCTCGTGGAGACGCGCGGACGCCCGCCGGTCCGGGACGCGTCGGTTGCGGACGCGTCGCTTGCGTCGGTCAGCGCGGCGTCGATCACGGCTTCCGAGGCATCGGAACTTACGGTCGCGCTGCCGGTCAGCGTGAACGAGCGGGCGGTCGGCGTGACGAACTGGCGCGAGATCGACAGTTCGGGCTGGGTGCGGGGCGGCAGCGGCCGGATCGCGTCGCGGTTCATCACGAAGACGAGGGGATGGTTCCCCGCCGCCGTGCCGAGTGCGCGGGTGAGGTCGGTCGGCATCCGGATGATCTCGTGGAGCCGGACGTTGTGCGCCGCGTGCGAATCGCGCAACCGGATCTCCGCGAACCCGACTGCATCGGCCTGCCCGAAGAGGCTCGGCCGGTGATCATTCGTCTGGACGACCTTGACCGAGAACGCGCAGAACGTACGGCTCGGGAACTTGATCGTCTGCCCGGTGGCGGTACGCGAACGACCGTCGAGGACGACGCTCACGGGCTTTCCACCGTCGAACGTCAGCATCACGTTCGTGATGTAGCGGTTGGGCGCGCCGGTGAGCGGCTGCACGAGATTGACGTGGTCGGTGGTGATGGCGCCGTTGAGATCGATCTCGATTCGCTGACCGCGGGCGTCGCCGAACGCCTGCGCACGCCAGGCCGTCGCGAGATCGCCGTCGAGCGCGCCGGCGGCGCGGTCTTCGGGCCAGTACGTGTTGGTGTTGCCGAAGGCCGTCGCGACCACGCGTTGCACACCGACCTGCTCGGTCGTGGTGAGCGCGGACGGCGGCTGGCCCGGGAAGACGTCGAGCCGGGCATCGCCGGGATCGGTCTTCAACGGCTGGTCCTTTCCTCCGGCCTGCTCGGTGAATCCGACCGTCTGTGTCACGGTGGTCCAGCGCCGGCCCCGCAGGCGGTTGTTGTCGGTAACGACGAGCACGTCGCCGGCGCCGGTCGTGTCGCGGAGCGCGACCGCAGACGGGTACGAGGCCGAATAGCGGATCACTCCCGCGCCGTCGAGGAGACCGACATCGGCCGCGTCGACGAGCCCTTCCCCGTCGCCGCTGACCATCAGCGCATGGTCGGTCGACTCGCCGCGCACGATCTTCGTCGGGTTCGAGACCGGATAGACCTCGACCGGTGCGACCGTGGCACCGGCGGGAGTCGCGAGACTGATCTCGTCGTTGAAACCTTTCGGCAGCGAGAACGAGGACGGCGGTCCGTAACCCTGCGCCGGTCCGAGGCCGGGCGCAGCGGCGAGCACCGCCGCGAGATCCTGCGGGCGCACGAGGTCGTAGCGGTTGTAGTTGATGTCGTTGCGCGCAACCACGCTGCCCACGCCCATGCGGCGCCAGAGCGCGGCCAGCCCGGCCGGATCACTCACGCCGACCTGGATGCGTCGGTCGATCGCGTTCAAGAGGTCGGCGGTTCCCGGTGTGCCGTACGGGATCAGCTCCCGCGCCACATAGGGACGGTCGGTGAGGCCGGGGGTGATCGGATCGACCGTGTTACCCCAGGTGTACGACGCGAAGTCGGCGCCGGGTTCCTCGAGGATGCGGGTCTGATGATCACCGCGGTCGAGGGCCCCGATCGCCGAAGTCCAGTACGACGGGAGCGTCTCGTCGCGCTGCAGGTTCTTGCCGTAGAACGTGCCGTCGACGAGCGCGGGGAAGTTGACGAAGATCAACACGCCGATCAAGAGCGGAACCGCGTAGGCGAGCGCCGTCGTTCCGCGCCGGCGCAAGCGCACGAAGAGCGCATTCGCGGCGAGCCCGAGCAGTACGGCGAGTGAGAGCACGACGAGCGGCGCGGCGCGGCCGGTACTGCGTAGCGCGAGGCCCGCAGTCGACGAATTCGCGAACGACTTGAACAAGGCACCGAGCGGCGTCGGGCTGTCGTACGGATGGGCGCCGACCGAGATGACGACACCGACGAAGAGCAGGAGCACGAAGAACACGCGGTGCCGCCAGCGGAGGAACGCGGCGGCAAGCAGCGACAGGACGACGAGGCTGTAGCCCGCGAGGATCACGTACGAATGCTGGGTGTAGTCGCTCGCAGTTTCGATCCACGGACCGAGGCGGTCCTGACCGTAGAAGAACCAGTAGCCGAGCCCGCGCAGCACCTCGTTCGGAGTCGACGTGCGCGCGACGGCCTCGACCGTCTCGCTGTACTTCAGCACATCGAGGCCGTAGGCGCCCTGCATGCGTAAACCGGAGATCCACCAGAGCGAGGTGAGCAGCGTGAGCCCACCGATTCGCAGCGCGACCCCGAGCGCGCGGCGGGCGTCGACCTCCCGGGCGACGAGCCACGCATACAAGATCCACAACACCGGTCCGACACCCGCGTAGATCAGCGCGGTCGCGTTGACCCCGCCGATGACCTGCACGATCAACGCGAAGATGGCCGGGTAGCGCCAACCCTTCTCGCGCAACGCCTTCCGCACCACCGCGATGAGCCACGGCAACGCGGCCCAGGGCATGAGCAAGACCGAGATGCGCGCCGCGTAGTCGAACACGTAGGGCGTACACATGTACGCGAGCGCGGCCACGACGACACCCGGCCCGCGCAGACCGAAGGTGCGCAACAGATACAGGACGCCGAGCGCGGCCGCGAACAGCAACGAGCCGAGCCACAGCCGTTGCGAGACCCACGCCGGCGAACCGATCTGGTCGAGCAGCCAGTAGAAGGGACCCATCGGGAACGCGTAGCCGATGGTCTGGTGCGTGACCGTCCCCATCCCGACGTGCGGATCCCACATCGACACCGAGCGGGACAACAAGCGCCCGGGATCGAGATACAGGTACTGCTTGGTGTCGGCCGCGACCTTTCCGCGCGCGGTGAGCATCGGTGGCACGTACGCGAGCAGCGCGAGGAGCAGGTATCCGAGCGCCGGCTTCCCGCGGCGCGTCACGAGAGGCGAGCTCACGCCGGCTTGCGACGCTGCGCCTCGGCGGCGAGGACTTCGAGTGTCCCGCGCGCGGTTGCCGCCCACGTGAAGTGCGACGCGTGTTCCAACGCGTTCTTCGCGAGCAACGCTCGGAACGCGTCGTCGCGCAGCACGCGATCGAGGGCCGCGGCCAACGGCTTCTCGCCGTCGCCGTCGACCAGTACGCCCGTCGTGCCGTCGATGATCGCGTCGCTGTGGCCGGATATGCGGGTCGCGACCGCAGGGGTGCGGCACGCCGCCGCTTCGGTGATCGTCATGCCCCAGCCTTCGTGCCGCGACGCGCTCGCGAGCACCCAGGCGCGCCGGTACAGGTCGAGCAACGTCGGGTTGTCGACGTGTCCGGGCAGCGAGATCCACGACTGCGCATCGAGCTCGGCGATCCGGCGTTCGAGCGCGTCGCGTTCGTAGCCCTCGCCGACGATCACCGCGCGGAGTTCGGGGCGGCGCGCCTTCACGTCGGCGAGCGCGTCGATCAGGACGTCGAAACGCTTGACCGGGACGAGGCGACCGACCGCGACGACCAGCGGCGACGGATCACGGGCGCCGCCGGGATGGAAGAACGGGTCGATGCCCGGTGGCACGACCTCGATGTTCGACGGTCGTAACCGCAGCCGGCGGATGATCTCCTCCTTCGAAGACTGCGACAACGTGACGATGCGCGAGCTGCGATACAGGGGCGGCGCGACGGTGAATTCGATCGTGCGGCCGAGGCGAGCGAGCCTCGGCGGCAGCGTCATCTCCCACATCGAATCATGCACGTGGTGCAGCCAGACGGCGCGGGGACGCGACGCGGCCCAGACCGGAGAGAAGAACGGCATCCCGTTCCAGATCTCGACGAGGGCGTCGCTCGCGCCGTGCCAACCCATCATCTCGCTGAACGCGGCACGCGGAAACACGAGATACCTGCCCGCCTTGCGAATGACCCGGTAGCCGTCGCGCCAGCTCACCTGCGCCGAACCGGGCGCGTACGAGGTACGCATCGTCACCTCGATACCGGCCTGCCCCCACAGTGCTGCAACCCGGGACGCGTGCAGCTCGGAGCCGCCGGCCTCCGGGTCGTCGATGTCGCGCCACGCCAGGATCGCGATCCGCCGCAAACCGGCGGCGGCCGCGATGTCGGCGAGTTGGGCGACGTCACGCGGGTCGCCGTAGTTGGAAGCGCCGGCACCCGGGCGGGTGGGATCGGTCACAGAAACGGAGCCTCCGCGGGCGCGAGGAAGAACCAGGACGGGGCGGGAGTCTAGGTGCCGCAGACACTCAGAACGGGGTTCGGCACGTCGGCGCGTGGTGCGACGCGCCCGCATCGTGGTGGAGCACGAGCGCGGTCGATGTGCACGCGAACCGCGAGCGACTTCGGGACGGCCTCCGTTGTACGCTCGGCCGCTCGTAGGCGACGCGACGGAGCCCGAAGGACATGAAGCTCACGGGTGAACGCCCGATGCAGGGAGCAACACCCGATTCGCTGCTGGCGTTCCACGACGCCGGATACCGCGAGGTGTTGGCACGACTCGGTTCCGGCATCACGATCGACGTCGGTTGCGGCACCGGCGACGAGACGCTTCGCCTCGTCGCGCCGGGCCGCCTCGTCATCGGGGCCGACTACAGCGCGGAGACCATGCGCGCCGCCGGCATCGAACACGCGGGCAATCGCGGACTGCGCTTCTGCGCTTTCGACGGATCGGCGCTCGCGGTCGCCGACGCGAGTGTCGACTTCATCGTGTCGTCGCACATCATCGAGCACTTCGTCAACCCGGTCGCGCACGTCGCCGAGCTCGCGCGATCGCTGCGCGCCGACGGCACGGCGTTCGTGATCACGCCCAACGCGCCGGCCGACTTCGAGAACCCGTTCCACGTCTATCTCTTCGAGCGCGTACATCTCGTGTCGCTGCTCTCGCTCTTCTTCGAAGACGTCGTCTGTCTCGGACTCGAGGGCGACGACGCGCTCCACGCCGACTTCGCAGCCCGGCGTGAGAGCGGCGAACGCCTGCTGCGACTCGACGTGCTTCGACTGCGGCAACGCATGCCGCGCGGCGCCTATGTCTGGACGTACGAGCGCGTACTGCCGATCGTCTACCGGATGCTGGGCCGCGAACGCACCGGAATCGGATCGGGTCTGTCGGAGCACAATTTCCGCACCACGGAGCACATCAACGAGCACACGCCCGGGCTGTTCGCGATCGCACGGCGACCACGTGCGCAGGTGAACGCAGCATGAGCACGCGCCGAACGCCGGGGCGGTCCGTCGGCGACGTGCCGGTGTGGGTGACCGTCCCGACGTTTGAGGAATCCGACAACATCGAGCTGCTCGTCCGGCGGGTACGCGAGGCCGTCCCGACGGCCCACATCCTGGTCGTCGACGACAACAGCGTCGACGGGACCGCCGAGAAGGCGGAGGCGCTCGGCGCCGAGCTCGGCGGGATCGAGGTGCTGCGCCGGCCGCGCAAGATGGGTCTCGGGAGCGCGTACCGCGCCGGTCACGCGATCGGCATCGCGCGCGGTTACGACGTGATGATCCAGATCGACGCCGACCTCTCCCACGACCCGGCCGATCTGCCCCGACTGCTCGCCGCAGTCGAGCGGGGCGCCGACCTGGCGCTCGGCTCGCGCTACGCCCCGGGCGGAAGTGTTCCGAACTGGCCGCGGCATCGCCTCGCGCTGTCGGTCGCCGGCAACCGTTACGCCGCGTTCTACCGCGGCGAGCAGATCGGGGAGTGCCGCGGGATCGTGCGAGAGGT